>NZ_JAUBPR010000045.1:0-24471 GCF_036700845.1 Microcoleus sp. S13_C5 | reverse complement strand
ACAGGTAGCGAAGTTAGAACCCTCACCTGTCATATTGGCCGTGTAAATGCAGTAGCGATCGCACCAGACGGCAAAACAGCGATTTCCGCTTCAATAGATCAAACCCTGAAAATCTGGGACACAGAGACAGGTACGGAAGCTAGAACCCTCACCGGTCATACTGACTCGGTAAATGCAGTGGCGATCGCACGCGACGGCAAAACAGCGATTTCCGCTTCAGGGGATTACACCCTGAAAATCTGGGACACCGAGACAGGTACCGCAGTTAGAACCCTCACCCGTCATGCTTACTTGGTAAATGCAGTGGCGATTGCACCAGACGGCAAAACAGCTATTTCCGCTTCAGCCGATAAAACCCTGAAAATCTGGGACACCGAGACAGGCACCGAAGTTAGAACCCTCACCGGTCATACTAGCCGTGTACATGCAGTAGCGATCGCACCCGACGGCAAAACAGCTATTTCCGCTTCAATAGATAAAACCCTGAAAATCTGGGACACCGAGACAGGTACCGAAGTTAGAACCCTCACCTGTCATACTAACTCGGTAAATGCAGTGGCGATCGCAGCCGACGGCCTCACCGCGATTTCCGCTTCATCTGAAACCCTGAAAATCTGGGACACCGAGACAGGTACCGAAGTTAGAACCCTTACCGGTCATACTAACCTGGTAGAAGCAGTGGCGATCGCACCCGACGGCCTCACCGCGATTTCCGCTTCATCTGAAACCCTGAAAATCTGGGACACCGAGACAGGTACGGAAGTTAGAACCCTCACCCGTCAGGCTTACTTGGTAAATGCAGTGGCGATTGCACCAGACGGCAAAACAGCGATTTCCGCTTCCGGGGATAACACCCTGAAAATCTGGGACACCGAGACAGGTACCGAAGTTAGAACCCTCACCGGTCATACTGACTGGGTAACAGCAGTGGCGATCGCACCAGACGGCCTCACCGCGATTTCCGCATCTTGGGATAACGCTCTCAAAATCTGGGATCTGCTCAGCGGCAAAGAAATTGCTAGTATCAACGGAGAGTATCGATTTCAATGCTGTGCGATCGCCCCTGATGCGGTGACAGTTGTAGCGGGGGATTCGTCGGGCCGGGTGCATTTCCTGCGTTTGGAGGGAATGGGGGATTTGGGCGATGTTTGAGAGAAATGGGCGATGATTTTTTGGGGTAGGGAAACGGCACGGTGCGGTGTCCGACCTTGCCGTGTTGTCGATGGTTGCATCCGATTGTCGCATTCGATCGGGAAATGTGCGATCGGGCGATCGGGAAATGTGCGATCGGGCGATCGGGAAATGTGCGATCGGGTTTTTGTGTTGATTGGGGCGATTGGATTTTTTGGTTTATGTGCGATCGGGTTTTTTGTTGATCGGGCGATCGAATTTGAGAGAAATGTGCGATCGGGTTTTTGGGTTTATGTGCG
Source organism: Microcoleus sp. S13_C5 (assembly GCF_036700845.1). NCBI lineage: Bacteria > Bacillati > Cyanobacteriota > Cyanophyceae > Oscillatoriales > Microcoleaceae > Microcoleus > Microcoleus sp. S13_C5. The sequence goes on along the minus strand of NZ_JAUBPR010000045.1, from coordinate 23,041 downwards.
ATCGGATTTTTGGGTTTATGGGCGATCGGGTTTTTTGTGGATGGGCGATCGAATTTGAGAGAAATGTGCGATCGAATTCGATTTGTTAGTCCGTTAGTTTGTCCGCGCAGGGAAAGCCAGTTGGTTCGCCCGCGAGTCCGCCAGGGGTTGAAACCCCCGGCCCACACTGCCACAAACCCATCACAATATTGTACCCATATCGAAATCCCCGACTTCTTCAAGAAATCAGTAATCTAATCATCCTCATCCAATCCCAGCGGCACAAAATATTGACTGTAAACCACACTATCCGATGCCCAAAGCGGCCGCCAATAAACATTTTGCATCACCGCCTTCTCCCCATCACCATCAGCAGGCCACTGAAAACTGACAATCGCAATATTGCTATATCCCACAATCTCATCACCCTCTTGCAGCCAGCGATTGCGCCACAACAGCGATATAAAATTCCACAACCTACGTAGCAGTGACAATCGTTTATCTGTATGCGATCTATTTGACGCAGTTCCCTTTTCTAGGTGCAAAAACATCCGAGCTTTTTGTCGTTTAATCCAGTCAACCCTATAGCCCCAATCAGGCAGAGATTGTTTATTTTTGACAGCAGCAGCCAAAGCCTTCTTTCTGCTACCCATGGGAATTTTCATTAATTCCAGCGGCTCATTCCATCCCAAACATTGGTGCGATCGCTCAGGAAACAGCGACTTAATCTTAGTATGAATTAAATGCGTTTTCCACTCCTCATTGATAAAAGCACTAGCAGTCAACTGCGCCAACACAGAATATTGACAATTTGATTGATAATTCGCCCGCTTCAAAGGCTCAATATTCGCTCTAGAATCGCCAAAATGACAATCAGACCAATAACTCAGTCGCACAGCAGCAGCATAGTGAATATCCCCCGTCAACAGAATCACCCGATCGCGCTGCTTAAAAAACTCCGACAACAGCTTCACAAAAGCCAACTCATGAAAATTCCAAGCATCCCCCGCATCACTATTAAAAACCTTCCCCTGTTCCACATCCCACTTTTGCACCGCATCAATAATCCACAAACCCACCAAATTTGTCGGCACAACCACCAGCGTCGCCTCAATCTCAAACTCCCCAGTTTTATTCAGCAACTCTGTCTCCTTCAAAGGCTGCTGAATTTGTTCCTCAAAACCTTTGTGAGTCAAAAGCATTGGGGGCTCGATCGCGCTTTTCACCGGATACCCCCGCCAACTCCGCGTATCCAGCACAATCACCTCGTGCTTAAAACTTCTCACAGTAAAATGCCAATTCAAAACCTCACTTAGACCCTCGCCATCCCGATCCAAAATAAAAACATCTTCATCTAATTTCAACTTAGGCAAATGAGTTTTTGGGTCGAGTCTTGGAATTCCCAAATACGAAGCCGCCTCCTCCCAAGCAGAAACATCATTCCCTCCAGAATTCGACCATTTTTCAGCAGCCTTTAATAATTTATCTCCCGGTTTTTCCGGATCGAACTGTGCGGGCGTATTTCCCCAAGCCTGAAACACAGCGTAAGCCAGCAAAGCATTCTGCACCACCCGTCGTCCCAGCGGCTTCCCCAGCACCCGGTAACACCACTCTCGATTCAAATACAAATCGTCGCTAACATCATGGTCATCGCAAATCATATAACTAGGAATATTCGCTAGCGCCCTCCTCACCCTCCACAAATTTCGAGCAAAACCGTCAAGTTCAACAACTTCTCTATCCCAGACTTTTGCCTGCTTAGAATTTGGGCAAATATCCTTACCCTTCGGAAAACGCTCGCACCAAAGTACAGGCGACCAAACTAACAAATACATCGCATAATATTCGCCCAAGCTAAACAAGTGACTTTTAGCATTGTTGGGTTTATTCACCAACATCGCCGTAAAGCCGCCAAAATCTCTGGCAATATCGCTGCGAGTCCCCGGTTTTAACTCAATGGGTTTTTTGGACTGATACTCAGCATCAGACGGTTTCTGAATTGGCGACTCTCTAAAAATTTCCCTTTCTTGGGCAACTACATTTTCGTTTTCCGAATTTTTAGGTATACTGATACACAAATTCTTTTTTATTTGGGCATCATCCATCAGGGGTAAACTCTCTTCCCAGCCCAACAGTGTATCGCCAGCGTCAGTCAAGGCCCACAGCATCGCATCGGCAACGTCGTCGCCGTAAATTTGGTCGCCCGTTAAAAACAGTTGGTGGGGTCTGCTATTTGCCGTACCTGCAAACTGTTCGATCGAATTATCCAAGATTGGTAGGGCATCTCTGCCGTCTCCGTGGGGCTTGCGACAAGAACCGTGAACGATACGCAAATAGTTTAAATCCTGCGGCGGCAGGGCAAAAGTGGGCAACTGGTGAGCGAAATAACTAATCGTCTCCGGCCCCAAAGCCGACAAATTAGGGGAGGCCGGCCACAGGCAAGAAATGAGATTTTCTTTCTCATTTTCTGGGACTGCCACCCCGACGTTCGACTCGCTACTCCCAGCAAACTTGATGTCATAAGCATAAACTTGCCCTGATGTCAAGACATTGCTGTTAATTGGTTTAGCAGTCACCGCGACTACGTGCAGGTATTTGCCGAGCTGCACGGTAGAGTTCGTACCTTGCAGCAAGGGCAGATCGACAATTTCGCCGGTTCCGCCCTCTGTCGAATAAACCTTGAGTTCGACTTGGCGGGGTGCTTTCAGAGCGAGCCAAACAGTCACTGCCTGAGCTTCAGTCCGGCGCAAAATCGGGCCCGCCAGGATCAGCGGCAAGTGATGAATTCTATGACTTAATGGAGTCCACGACATAGGATTTAAAAAATAAAAATTAAATAAGGGCGCTCTATCAATCAGATTTTAGGCGATCGAGCATCTGTCACCCGCTTAATTAATGCTAAGTCTGCCAACCCAAGTCGGCCAAATTGTAACAATTCATTAACTAAAATTAATAATCATGCTACAAGAAGAACAATTACAGCATTTCCTAGATTCAGCCCCGCAGTTGCCCGTAATTAAATCATCAGAACCTTCAGAACCTGCCGAACGCCCCAACAGCCGGCCTCTCTACTCGTCACCTTTAGATCGGGCGATCGACCGCCACCCCCTCACCGTGGCTCCAGAAACTCCGATCGCCCACGTGTTGGCTCTCATGAACCCGATGCGCGTCTCCTGTCAGCTTTGTGGCGAAAAACAAAACGCTCTTGCTAGCGCAGCCAAGCGCAGTTGCGTCTTAGTCGTCGAAGATAATCGCCCGATCGGCATTTTTACAGAACGGGATATCGTCAAGCTAACTACCGTCGCAGCTTGTACAGTCGGACTGACAATTGCTGATGTAATGACTCGATCGCCGATTACCCTCAAACAATCCGAGTCTCAAGATATTTTCACAGCTATGTTCACGTTGCGCCAGCACCAGATCCGGCATTTGCCCGTAGTGGACGAGGACTCGCGACTTCTCGGCATCATCACCCGCGAAGCCATTCACGAAGCCCTGCAACCGGTTAACTTGCTAACCAATTTGCGCTGTGCAGCAGATGTCATGACCAAAGAAGTCATTTCTGCGCCAACAACGGCCTCAGCCCTCGATTTAGCCCAGCTCATGGTCAAGCATCGAGTTAGTTCCGTCGTCATTGTCGAAGAGCCAATTCAGCATCCAGAGCAGCCGATCGCACCAACACAAAATTATCAAATTCCGATCGGCATTGTCACCGAGCGCGACATCGTACAGTTTCACGCCCTCGAACTCAACCTCTCGGAAATCCCAGCAGCAAGGGCCATGAGTGCGCCTTTATTTTGCATATCTCCCGCCGATTCCCTCTGGAGTGTCCACCAGTCCATGCAGCGCCACTGCGTCCGCCGTTTGGTAGTAGTTGGCAGCCAGGGAGAACTTTTGGGCGTTGTCTCTCAGACAAGTTTGCCGCAAGTTTTTAACCAATCTGAGATGTATGGGACGATCGAGCTGTTGCAACAAGCAGTGGACGATCGAGCCACCCAATTGCAGAAAGCCAACGAACTTTTGCAGCAAGAAATTTTAGAGCGACAGCGGGCCCAAGAAGCCCTGCGCCAAGCTCACGACGACTTAAAAAAACAAGTTGAAGAACGCACCGCTCAACTTTTAGAATCAAATGAATTGTTGAGACGGGATATTATCAAGCGCCAGAAAGTCGAAGAAGTGCTGCGGCGAAAGCAAACTTGCTTGAAAAATCAAGCGCAGCAATTAGAGCAAACTGTGCGAAAGTTGCAACAAACTCAAACTCAATTAGTGCAAACCGAAAAAATGTCTTCCTTGGGACAAATGATTGCCGGTATCGCTCACGAAATTAACAATCCTGTTAATTTTATCTACGGCAACCTTTCCCACGCCAGCCACTACATCAAAGAATTGATCCAACTGTTGGAACTTTACCAGCAGCACTATCCCGAACCAGTCTCGGAAATTCGGGAAGCAGCAGCAGAGATGGAAGTCGATTTTTTGGTAGAAGACTTATCTAAGCTAGTGTCTTCTATGCAAGTAGGAACCGAGCGCATCCGCCAAATAGTTGTGTCGATGCGTAATTTTTCGCGATCGGATCAATCTAACATCAAGCTCGTTGACATTCACGAGGGACTCGAAACCACTTTGTTGATTTTGCAGCACCGACTCAAACCCCACGGCGGACATCCACCTATCCAGATTATTAAAGAATATGGCAATTTGCCCCAGATCGAGTGCTGTGCCGGTCAGATCAATCAGGTGTTCATGAATATTATCGGCAATGCTATTGATGCTTTGGATGAAGAAATCCAGAAAGGGGAATGGGCGAGGAGAAATGGGGAAAATTCACCCCCGTCAGATCCTAGTTCTCCATTGACTCTTCCCACTATTACAATTCGTACTGAAGTTGTTGGTGGCGATTTTGTCGCAATCCGCATTTCCGACAACGGGCGGGGCATACCGGAGGAGATTCGCCGCCAATTATTTGACCCGTTTTTTACTACCAAACCAGTCGGCAAGGGTACTGGGTTGGGACTGTCGATTTCTTACCATTTAATTGTCGAACAGCACGGGGGGCGCCTCGACTGTGTTTCGGAAGCTGGACGGGGTACTGAGTTTGCGATCGAGATTCCGATCCTCAGTTGTCATTAATCAGCAGTCATAGGATTTTAGATTTTAGATTGTAGATTTTAGATTGAAAAAGTGAAGAATTGGAAATGACTCATGAAGCCCGGGGTTTGGATCACGGGCTTACAGTTGCATTCTTTTTTTCTACTGGTATCATACGATTTTAGATGATTTTAGATTGAAAAAGTGAAGAATTGGAAATGACTCATTAAGCTCGTGGTTTGGATCACGGGCCTACAGTTGCATTCTTTTTTTCAACTGGTATCAGTAGTCATGGGAAGACATCATATTCTCCCAATCCCTTCCTCTCCCCATCCACTCTCCCACTCTCCGACTCACTCCCTACTCTCGGACTCCCCACCATTTCCTAAAAATTCACAATTTTTTACAAAACACCCGAAACCCCAGCAAAGTCAATCTTTCCCAATCTAAAATCTAAAATCTAAAATCCCATAACTTTCTCCCTCTTCCCGACTCACTCCCCCACTCTCCGACTCGCCACCATTTCCTAAAAATTCACAATTTTTTACAAAACACCCGAAACCCCAGCAAAATCAATCTTTGCCAATCTAAAATCTAAAATCTAAAATCTAAAATCCCATAACTTTGCCTTCCTCTGACCCAACTGATCCGAACTCACTTCGAGTTTGCCTCATCCACTAGCGTCTTTATGAGCGTTCCAGTTACCCGCACAAGCCATCAACTGCCTGCATCCTAGCCCCAAAGCCAAAAGCCCAGATTGTTTGAGAAGTTAATTTTTGTTTTATTTTTGTACCTCTTTATATTAAGAAAGTATTCTAAAATCACTTTAAAATATAAAAATAATATAAAAATAGATTTTTATCTCAAAAAACCAGTTAAGATTCCCAAAGATGCAAAATAAACAGATTTACTAGCATTTTCATTTAGACGCCCCCTTTCTTTTCATCGCAAGTTAGCTAATAATGCTTTCAACGAGGTGACTAAGGGCAGAGTCCAAAATTGGTCTAACCCAAAGACGGATACAAGCCCCAAACAAAAGTCGTCGAGATAGAAAATTTTAGTTAGAGAGAAGCCCCAGATTCATCTGTGGAGTCGATTCTTTAATCTCAAATCTGAAATCTCAAATCGACTGACAGTAAGGGAATTGGAATTGGGATATTGCAATTGGGCTATTGCAATTGGGCGATCGAAAAAAAGCATGAAAACCCAGCCCTCATCGTTTTGATAGAAACCTATAGGAGAACAAAGAGTGAAACTCGCAGTTTACGGAAAAGGTGGAATTGGCAAATCGACAACAAGCTGCAACATCTCCGTTGCCCTAGCCAAGCGCGGCAAGAAAGTTTTGCAAATCGGTTGCGATCCAAAGCACGACAGCACATTTACCCTCACTGGCTTCTTGATCCCCACAATTATTGACACCCTTCAGCAAAAGGACTATCACTACGAAGACGTTTGGCCCGAAGATGTCATCTACAAAGGCTACGGCGGCGTTGACTGCGTAGAAGCAGGTGGCCCTCCCGCAGGAGCTGGCTGCGGTGGCTATGTAGTCGGTGAAACCGTCAAACTCCTCAAAGAACTCAATGCCTTCGACGAATACGACATCATCCTGTTCGACGTGCTCGGTGACGTAGTGTGCGGCGGTTTTGCAGCCCCCTTGAACTACGCCGATTACTGCATGATTGTTACCGACAACGGGTTCGACGCTTTATTTGCAGCCAACCGCATCGCCGCCTCAGTCCGCGAAAAAGCCCGCACTCACCCGTTGCGGCTCGCCGGTTTAATTGGCAACCGCACCTCAAAGCGCGACTTGATCGACAAGTACATAGACTCTGTACCGATGCCGGTGCTGGAAGTGCTGCCCCTGATTGAAGACATCAGAGTTTCTCGCGTCAAAGGCAAAACATTGTTTGAGATGGCCGAAAGCGATCCTTCCCTCAACTACGTCTGCGATTACTACCTCAACATCGCTGACCAGATTTTGGCAATGCCCGAAGGAGTAGTGCCCAACGACACGCCCGATCGCGAATTATTTGCCTTACTTTCAGATTTTTATCTAAATCCAGTGCAACCGGTGGTCAAGAAGGAGGAAGATGAGCTAGACCTGATGATGGTTTAATAGGTCTAGCGATCAGGATGAGGATAAAGAGGTTATGGCTTTTTTTGATACTTTTTCAGTTGCTCTCAAACAGAAGTGGTTGGACTACTACCAGGTAAATCGGGCTTGGCTGCTCCTGCACATGACGGCTGACAACACGGTCGCCACACCCGACGGCGGGAAAAGGCCTGTTTCTTACCTCATCCTGGGAATTGCGGCTGCCCTGGAGCCGGAACTCCAGCAATTAATGCTGCCCTTCTCAAAACTCAAGCCGGATGCAGACAGCCTGATCGAAGTTTTGGGGCTAAATTTTGACCCGGACATCGCGCTGGGTATGCCCTCAAATCTCGCGCCGCAGACTGCCGGCAAATCTCCAACACCCGCAGCAGCTCAAACTGCAACTGCTGCACCCGCAGCGGCTCAAAAGGCAACTGCTGCACCCGCAGCGACTCAAACTGCAACTGCTGCACCCGCAGCAGCTCAAACTGCAACTGCTGCACCCGCAGCAGCTCAAACTGCAACTGCTGCACCCGCTGATGCCAAATCTAATAAATTGGGCGGTGCGGCCTTAGCAGCAGCCGGAGTAGTCGCCGGAGCCGCCGGCCTGGCTGCTGCTGCGTCAGCACTGAGCTCCGACGACGAATCCTTCGATGAGTTTGAGGAAGAAGCAGTCTCAGATTTCGACCTGGGCGATGACGAGGAAGAAGCGGTCTCCGACTTCGACCTGGGCGATGACGAGGAAGAAGCAGTCTCCGACTTCGACATGGACGATGACGAGGAAGAAGCAGTCTCCGACTTCGACATGGACGATGACGAGGAAGAAGCCTCGGCTTTGGACGGTCTCGGTCTCGAAGACGATGAGGAAGACGCCGTATCTGACTTTGATATGGGTGACGATGAGGAAGACGCCGTATCTGACTTCGATATGGGCGACGATGAGGAAGACGCCGTATCTGACTTTGATATGGGTGATGACGAGGAAGATGAAGCCTTGGCTTTGGGCGGTCTCGACCTCGGCGATGATGACGAGGAAGATGAAGCCTTGGCTTTGGGCGGTCTCGACCTCGGCGATGATGACGAGGAAGATGAAGCCTCGGCTTTGGGCGGTCTCGACCTGGGCGATGACGAGGAAGAAGAAGCCTCACAATTTGGGACTTTGACCTCTGGAGATCTCGAATCGGGGATTTCCGATCCGTTTGGGGAAGAAGATGCAGAGTTTGTCGCCGAAGAAATACCCGATCCTTTTGGGACAGCGACCTCAGATGACCTAGACATGGATCTGGGCGACTTGGACGATGACGGTATTGACGATTTCTCTGTATCGGATGACGATGACCTCGACGATCTCGGACTGGACGATCTGGGGGAAGCAACTACCGGAGATCCTGACGAAGATGATTTAGATGCTCTAGGTCTCGGCGATTTGGATTCCGACGATGAGGATGAAGAAATTTCCGGCTTTTTATCTGATTTTAAGTGAGGTTGTTGCGATCGCCCGCATCTGTTGTAGTCTTGAAGTTTTCCGCTCTATTTGTGAGTTGTGAGTTGCGAGTTGTTAATTTTTAATTAGCTCCAACTCACAACTGCCAAAAGGCTTTTTGCCTTAGCGAGTTGAAGAAAACTAAATCCCTGCTGTGAGGGATTGTAGGCCCTCGCGCAGAATTTTTTAGCTCAAATTTGGGATGCTGTGGCTGCGGAAATATTGATTTGGCTGCATCTATTTTTCAGAGGAATTAGCCCAAAAATAGGTATTTCTATTTATTGTTCGCTGTGCGTCGCGATCGCGCAAAACAGGTGTTTTCTCGCCACTGCGCCTGTTCGTGATTGAGAGGAAAAATAACCTATTCCTCTCCTGGGCGATCGCACCGAGACGATCGCAAAATCCAGGTGTTTCCTCGCTCCGCCGGAAGTCCTGTGCAAGACGGAAAACAATTTAAAGGGAGAAGATTTGAGATATGACTGCTATTACTACTAATGAACCGGAAGCTTTAAACTTTGAATGCGAAACAGGCAATTATCACACATTTTGTCCGATTAGCTGCGTAGCTTGGCTTTATCAAAAAATTGAAGATAGTTTTTTCTTGGTCATCGGTACCAAGACTTGCGGCTATTTCTTGCAAAACGCCATGGGCGTGATGATTTTTGCTGAGCCTCGCTATGCGATGGCTGAGTTGGAAGAGGGCGATATTTCCGCTCAGTTAAACGATTATGATGAGTTGAAGCGGCTGTGCTTGCAAATTAAGCGCGATCGTAACCCCAGTGTAATTGTCTGGATCGGCACTTGCACCACCGAAATCATCAAAATGGATTTGGAAGGGTTAGCGCCGAAGCTGGAAGCAGAAATTGGCATTCCCATCGTCACAGCGCGCGCTAACGGCTTGGATTACGCTTTTACTCAAGGGGAAGATACCGTTTTAGCAGCGATGGCTGCTAAATGCCCTGAGAAAGCGCCCGTGATGGAATCTCAGAAACAAGAACGCAATGCTATCTCTCAACTGCTGAATTTCGGCAAGAAAAAAGAGGAAGTTGCAGCAGATGAATCGGAATATGTCAAGCACACGCCGCTGGTACTTTTCGGTTCTTTGCCCGATCCGGTTGTTACTCAGCTAACTCTAGAATTGAAGAAGCAAGGAATTAAAGTTTCCGGTTGGCTTCCTTCCAAGCGCTACACTGAATTGCCAGTCTTGGAAGAAGGCTATTATGTATCTGGCATGAATCCGTTTTTGTCGCGCACAGCTTCTACGTTGATGCGCCGCCGCAAGTGTAAGCTAATTGGTTCGCCATTCCCGATCGGCCCTGACGGAACTCGCGCTTGGATTGAAAAGATTTGCTCAGTGTTGGGAATTGAACCAAAAGGTTTGGACGAACGGGAAGCGCAAATTTGGGCTGGTTTGGAAGATTACCTGCAAATAATTCGCGGCAAATCTGTCTTCTTTATGGGAGACAATTTGCTGGAGATTTCTTTAGCACGTTTCTTGATTCGCTGCGGCATGACTTGCCCGGAAATTGGCATTCCTTACATGGACAAGCGCTATCAAGCGGCCGAGTTGGCTTTGTTAGAAAAGACTTGTCACGAGATGGGAGTTCCTACTCCTCGGATTGTGGAGAAACCAGACAATTACAATCAGCTTCAGCGGATTTACGAGCAGAATATTGATTTGGTGATTACTGGTATGGCTCACGCTAATCCTTTGGAAGCGCGGGGAATTAATACTAAGTGGTCTGTTGAGTTTACTTTTGCTCAGATTCACGGCTTTGGTAATGCGCGGGATATTTTGGAGTTGGTGACTCGTCCGCTGCGCCGGAATAATTCGCTGAAGGATTTGGGTTGGGGTAATTTGGTGAAGAATGAAGCGAAGGTTTAATCGTTTTTAGTAAGATAGTAGGGTGGGCTTTGCTCACCTTATTTTTTTGGGAACCGCTGATGTAGGCGGATTGACGCAGATTAACGCGGATGAAGTGTGCGATCGTACTTTTAATTAGAAGATGGAAGTCAACCTTAAATCTCTAGATTATTACTTGAGCCTGAAATATGCTATCAGTTTTTATCCAGAATCTGAAGGTTATACCGCCATAATAAAAGACCTTCCGGGTTGTATGTCTGTGGGGGAAACTTTGTCGGAAGCGATGGATAATATTCAGGAAGCTAGGGAATTGTGGGTAGAGACTGCTTATGAGTGCGGCGATGAGATTCCTTTACCTGCGGCTGATGTTTAGCATAAAGGACGATCGAGTTTGAGGGAGGGTTAAAGGGCGATCGCTCTTTTCTTTTTTTGTGAACCGCTGATACAGGCAGATTAACGCAGATTAACGCGGATGAAGTGTGCGATCGCTTTTTTAATTAATCGTCGCGGGTTACAAAATATTGTGTATGCTCTCAACAACTTGCTCAATAAAATCAACCGCTTCATTAACTAATAGTTCATCAATAGGCCAGCGATTGCCTATTGATAATGTAGGATCTATATCTGCTTCATGTGCAATCTTATTTCGGCGATCGACAATCAGATTTAATTGTTGTTTTATATCTTGAGCAGGCCTACTCATGTTAGTAGAGACTTCTTCCCACAAATTTTTATCGCAAATCAGCAGCACAGCTTTAGCTATCTTATCTGGCTTCTGAAAACTTTTGTAGCTGTGGCGTTCGCGAATTACATCTTCTAACGAGGAATCAATATTTTGTCCTGCGTTTATACCTGCACGAGCGTTACCCCGTGAAATTTGAAACCCCGAAAATCCTGGAGGTTCAGGACGTAGCCCCCGATGAATTTCTAACATTCCGATCCTGACAACTTCGTGAATATAGTAATCCAAAGCGCTGACCGCTAGAACAAGTGCAGCTCTTAGCATATCTGAAATATCCAGAACACTGCTCGCTTGAGCTTTTAGAGAATGATGCAGAGCAATTAGATCCCGAACGCGACGAATACAGATGCCAAATAGATCAATTGCTGACTGCATGGGAGGCTAAATAAATAATTTTATCGGCTAGTCTATCAAAAGTATTTATGAATTTTTTTTGTGCTTCTGGAGTGGTGTTTAAAACTCTACTGATTACCTGCTCTATTTGCTGAGAAGTTAGAGCAAAAACGGGTGTTTTATGCTCTTCAGACACAAGAATAAGGATATTAAAATCCGAAATTTTTGCAAGACAGAAATCACGGTCGATGTCTTGAGATTCGTACATTGTTTGAGCGAGCAGCATACTATTTTCTCGCAAAGACGGCATTAATCTAGCGGAAACAGCTTTTTCAATGGCATTAATCCACTTTTGAAAAGCCTCAGCAGGCTGTCCATCTCTGATTCTATAATTTTGAACAATAGTCCCAAGCAAGCGCGGTGTAACTTTGGGAAATGGATAGACCGCATCTTTCAAAATCCTCATTTCTGAAGCTTTTTGAGCCCAAGCATACCATTTTGGCAAAATTGTTGCTAAAGAATCGATCGCCATTACTGAAAAAAAGTCAGGACTTGTGGGAAGTATAAAAAAATCACTGCTCATCAGCAGGTTCTGATTAATTGAGCTTAAACTTGGACTCATATCAATCAAAATATAATCTGCCTCAAATTTATCGGCTGTTTTTTGCAAAAGATAGGAAATTGAACCAGGTAAGTTTTGCAGTGCTTGAATTGAACCGCTTAGCTCTTGTGCCATGCCTAATGTTACCTCATATTCAGCAAGTCCAACATGACCGGGCAACAAAAACAGACCCTTGCACCTTTCTACTGGTAAACAATCTACAGCCTCAATTAGCTTAGGCCTTGATTCAAATGCAGGTGCTAAGCCTGATTTAATATTCTGGTTTTTTTGATATAATTCCTCTAGATCTTCCTTAGTTGAAAACCCCAAAACCATTCCTGTGAGGTTGCATTGCGGATCGGCATCGACTATGATTACTTTTTTTCCCTTGGTGGCTAACATCCATCCTAGATTAAATGTAGTGGTTGTTTTGCTAACGCCGCCCTTGTGATTAAATAGAGCTATTTTCTGAACCATCTTTTTTTATACTTTTGGGGAAGTCAGTACCTGAGCTATAACTAAGGCTATGACTATTATACAGTCAGGGATGAAAGGGCGCACTTTTCCCCAACCTTTCCAGAATCTCAGGTCACACGCCCGTAACACAATTCAGGAAGCGCCGCCTATAATCGAAACTAGCCCAACTCTCATCAGTTGAGAAACCGCCATGAGTCAAGACAAGGAAGAAATTAGCTATTCAGAGAAAACAGAACGTCTCAGAGTTATCGGTCAGTTTATCAAAACAGTGACACCGATGATTTGGACGATTGTAATTTTAGTAGTCATCATTCCCCTATTAGGTAACTTTCTAATTTCCCAGTCACTAACAAATACGGGAACCACAGCAGTTGTAGTCTCGCCGCCACACGATTTTAGCAAAGTCAACCAAGACATTAAAAACGCTATCCAACTATCCCATACAACAGCCGAAACTTTCGCCTCCCAAGAATTGGACAAATGGGAAGCCGAAGTAATTGCACGAGTAGACAATAGCTTCCTCGATTGGTACTTCGATTACTTCAATCAAAAAAAGATGGAGTTTACCGTACCTTTTAATTTCGTGAAATCTGCCGTACTCAACAGATTTGATATGACAGCAGCATCTCAAGCTGTTTCCGAAAAATTAACCGAAGACTTTCAAAGAGAATTTGCTAACCGCGTACTCGTACCCAAAAACGCTCAACTGCGATTTCAATTAATCACTCAAGATACTGCTAACTTGTACATAGCCGAAGTTAGCAAGAATGTGAAAGTTGTTCAAAACAATTATAATATACCGCAAGTACAGTGGGACAAATATCTCAACGATATTGCCACCACAATTAGCGACAAAGGAAACGTCTCTAATTTATCATTAAAAGTATTAGTTGGGGGCAGCGGCTACTTAATTGCTAAACCCTTAATTTTGGGAGTAGCAACTAAAGTTGGCAGCAAAGTTACCGCAAAAGTTGCCAGCAAAGCCGCCGCCAAAATGGCAACAAAAACAGGCGGTACAGTTGCTAGTCAGTTGGGAGTAAGTTTAATCGACCCGATTGTCGGCATCGGGATTATTATCTGGGATTTGTGGGATTACAATCACACAGTCAAAGTAGAAAGACCGATTTTGCGGGCACACATTGTAGAATACTTAAAAGATGTCAAAAAGTCCCTGCTCACAAATCCTGAAAGCGGGATTATGGCAGCAATTTATCAGTTGGAAAGCGGTATTTTGAAGTCGCTCCAATCTTAATAAGTTCGTAGAGAGGACGGAAGTCCTCTCCCTTAGTTTGAATCAAACAGCACTAAACTTCTTACTACAAGCCTCAAAATTTATGTCCTCAAAAACAGTTTAAACCTCGTAAACACTACCACAATTAACGCCAGAATCGTCGTATATCCCAATCCCCTCAAAAACCCCATAAACGGATTGGTTGAAGTCATCTCAATAATCACCGGTTCCAATTTACTTAAAACCAGAACCGGCCAGATAATATTCGCAAATCCTGCATAGCCAATCATCGGATTCACCCCGTTATCAATAAACAACTGCAAAAACCATTTTCTGTGAAAGACATCGATAATTATCATCAACCCAATCAACAGCAAAATCGCCATTCCCGCCGTTATAAACAAGTAACTCATCGTCGCTGAATCTTTCTTGATTCCTCCTTCATAAGGCTCAAACAGCAAACCCAAAACCAGCCAATAAAACCCCCATTTGTAAAGGCGGTTCAATAAATTTTCCGTGACATTCCCTGGCTTTCTCAACAAAACCAAAGCGCACAAACACAGCACGACCGCCACTAATGCAGTCTGCCACACCCATCTAGCTTGCAGCCCAATTAACAAGACTAAATTGACAGCAAACATCAAAACCATAATGCTGAAATAGCGCCAACTCTTCCAGCTAGCATAACTCGCCTCTTCCGGCGAACAATACTCTATCCACCTACCCAGCCAATCGCCCACAATCGTACCGGGAATCACCACAAACAAATACTTTAAATAATCAAATTGAAACAGCCAAGGTGCAGGAGAGGACAGCCAAACTAAATTAATCCAACCGTCAGTATGAGAAGACAGCCGCGCCGCCAACAGCAAGCCCAAAAATCCCACTCGCAACCACGTATCTGAACGAGTAAACAGCCAAATTAGCGAGCCGAAAACGGCCATATTTGCTAGTACAATCAAGATAATATCGCTACGGCTAAGTAAAAATCCTACACCGTTGGGATATTTGATGTGAGATACGAAGCCAATCCCGGCACTCCAAGCAGCAAGGGTTAAAAATCTCCGCCGCCACACAGACCACCTGGACGGCCAGCGAACATACATTAAAAATAATATTAAAAATCCCAACAAGGCCATCCACCACTTCTGCGGGATGGATGCGTCTGGGTTAATTGTAGTCGGGCGAATGTGCTGGAGAAATATCGCAAATGACGCTAACAAAAAGCCTCTTTGCAAAATAGATAAAATCACTTTTTTTGTATCCCATCCCTTGGCGATGCGGCGCGACAAAGCTAGCGGTATCGCGGCCCCCATTGCAAACAAAAAGAAGGGGAAAACTAAATCAACCCAGGTTAATCCCGGCAGTTTGTTATTAAAAATGTGGTCCGGCGGTGGCAGTTGGGCGTGATACATCCACGCCGGCAATGTTTTCCGGGCTATTGTACCGGATAAAACCATCGCTAAAACTGCTAGTCCGCGCAGGGCATCCAGCGCGTCTGCGCGTTGGGAAACGGCAGCAACTGCTAAACTATTTTCTTGTTTCACCATGTCTTTTATCTCTGATGTTGGGGATTCTAATTTATATCAAGTACGGTTGGTTGACCGCAAGATATCGGCCGGGGCGGGTTTACTGGAGTTTTTGCGCTTTTTGATAGATAATGGTGAACCTAGCCCGGATCGGAATAACGGTTAATTTACGGCACATGATATTACTAAAAATCTTATTTGTTCAAAAATGATAGAATATCTCCGGCTTATTTGCCAATTAATTTGTGCAGCCAGCTTCCTGAAGCTAGCCTGCTGAGTCTTTTTGTGGAGTGTTTTTTATTGACTGTTAACCTCGAAATTCGGTATTTATTGGGTGGAAAAAACCCCAGTTTTAATTTTGAACTGTCGTACAAGTATCCTGATGAGAAGTATTTGGCAACGTATTTGTCAACTTGTTTGTTGACAGCGCCAAACGGGTAGGCTATGTGTGAGGCGACTGTTCGATTTTTGTCTAAATCTTGGGTGCATTTCCTCAGTCTAATTTGATCTTCAGATAATTCTCGGTCTAATGCTGTCAGAGAAATTTTTGTTAAATTTTCGTGATTCAGTCCGTGGGATTGAATATCATAAAGACCTTTTTGCATTCCGTCTCTCAAGTCTTGACAAGTTACCTTTTTTATGAGCGAGGCCTGATGGCCCAAGAAGCCGGAGTTTATAAATACAACTGCTTTGGTTTTTTTGCCGTATTTATTTTCGAGTGTTTCTAAAATCGGCAGTAAGTGCGTATAAATGCTTTTATTTCCGTCGTCAAAAGTAATCATGACTTTTGGGCGATCGCGATATTCACTCGGCACGGGCTTTTTGGGATTTGCTATGAAATACTCGTAAAGCTCTTGGGATGACAAAAACCAATAGTTATGGCTAACTAAATAATCTAAAAAAGGTTCCAAATTTTGCTGGCTGTAGTCGCCTGGAAATTCTCGCCGCTGTGGCGGTATTTCCAGGGGATTCTGAAAGTCAACAATATCGTGAAAGCCGAAAATCGGAATTTGTACTGTGATGATTTCTAAGATTACTTGATAAGTGATGAAAGTTAGGAGAAATGCTAGTAAAAAGCTAATAATGCGTTTTTTTCGGAGCGTAATACCCTGTTGAAAATACTCCGGCAATTTGTTAACTAAATAATTTACCATTGACAATTACAACCTCATGAGGTAAAAGGTTCGGGTGGGAGTAAGAGGGTTTTTCGGGCTGTTGGGAGCATCTAGATTGTCGATCGCCCGCGTTTTCCCTAAAGATAAGCTGGGTCAACTCCAGCATGATACAATTTGTCTCGATCGCACTTATCCCTCAACCCCGGTTCACAGGACAGAAGTGGTGCTAGAGGAGTGGCGATCGTCCGCTTGCTCAAAAATCATCATTTGAGATAGATTAGCCAGTATGGGCGGGGCGATCGCAGCAATTCCGACAGCACCCTCCAACCCCGAAACTGCCCGCTGTTCAAAGGTTCCAAAAAGTCCAACTTCGTCTTTGCACTTTCAAGGCGAAGTTGAAGTCAATTTTTTCCTCCGCAGTTAACAATACCTCTCCCCGCCAGAAATTTTATCTGTAAATTTTATCTGTAAATTTTATCTGTAAATTTTATCTGTAAATTTTCCTGTAAAATTTTATCGGTAATTTTTTTACTTGTGATTTACGTCCCGAGGTGGTAGCATATTTTACCGAAAGCCCCGTGCAACAACCATGATGAAGATAGCGGTAATTCTGCCTGTTTACAACGAAGCAAATTGCATAGCCCAAACCTTTGACATAATTTTAGAATTTTCTCAAAAAAATCATGGTTACAATTTTATTATTGTTAATGACGGCTCGACCGACAATACACTGCCAATTCTCGACAACAAACTCAAAAATTTCCCCACACATCACATCAAACTAATTTCTTACAGCAACCGTCAAGGCAAAGGATATGCCGTTAAAAAAGGCAGCGAATCTGTAAACGCCGACTGCATTTGCTTCATGGATGGCGACTTAGCATACTCCCTCGAACACCTCGAACCCTTAGTAGAAAAATTAGAAGAATTTGATGTCGTAATTGGTTGCAGAAACCTCGATAGAGAAAACTTCCGAAATCTTACCTTACTCCGGAAAATATCCGGCAAAATTTTTAACTGGATTTCTAGAAAAATTCTGAATCTACCATATAGAGATATGCAAGCCGGACTCAAAGGATTTAACAAAATACCAGCTCAAGAAATATTTAAAAACCAAACAATTACGGGGTTTTCATTTGATGCGGAACTGCTTTTTTTAGCAAAAAAAAGAGGATATACCATTGGTGAAATTCCCGCCAAAGTTTCCCAGCACCACATCTACAAAACATCTCAAGTCAATATATTTAAAGATTCCCTAAAAATGCTGCTCTGCTTATTTAAAATTAGAGCCAATAGCCGGGCAGGCTACTATGAATAAATCAATTTTGTTGAGCTTTGATATAGAAGAATTTGACATTCCCGAAGAATACGGTCAACCGCTGGAATCCGAGATCAAATTTGAAATTTCTAATCGAGGATTGTCAAAGATTATTGCACTTATAGAAAAATTAGATATTACAGCCACATTTTTTGTCACAGCTAACTTTGCACTCCACAACCCAGATACAATCCGAGAAATTTCAAAGCACCATGAAATCGCCTCCCACGGCTTTTACCACTCTCAATTTTGCATAGAAGATTTACAAAAATCTAAACAAACCTTAGAACAAATAACTAATACTCAAATCACTGGATTCAGGATGGCAAGACTTCAGCCAGTTGACGACGCAGAAATAGAAAAAGCAGGCTACGAATACAACTCATCAATGAATCCAACTTACATCCCCGGCCGATACAACAACCTATCTAAACCGAGAACTGCATATTATACGAATAAACTCCTCAACCTTCCCATTTCAGTCACTCCTCTAATCAGATTTCCTTTATTTTGGTTGAGCTTTAAAAACTTCCCCCTCTCAATGATAGAATTAGCAACCCAGCTAACCCTAGAAACAGACTCCTATCTGAACATCTACTTTCACCCCTGGGAATTCACAGATATTTCCCAGTTTAAATTACCCAGTTACGTCAAAAAAGACTCAGGCAGAAAAATGGTTGAAAAACTAGAAAAATATCTCACCAAGCTGAAAACTCAAGGCAAATTTATTTCTATTTCCGAATTTAAGCACAACTTCAGTCAACCTTAGAGCAAATATCGCGTTCAGCAAAAAATATGAAATTTAAACTTCTCTACTACTGGCACAATCAAACAGGATTGCGTCAAGTTACAATCCTAGCCACCATCTTTTTTATATTAGTTTTAAGTTTTAGCATAATCCGCTATGAAAGCTTCTTAGCCACCTACGATCACGGTCTATTTAACCAAGTATTTTGGAATAGCATACACGGCAGATTTTTTCAAAGTTCAATGTCCTCAGCCGCCTCCAGCACCTCGCTGATAGACAGACAACTTTCCTACCCATTTTATATCCATTTAGGCCAACACTTCGTCATCGATTTTCTAATTTGGATGCCGATTTATGCCTTATTTCCATCTCCCATTACCCTGATAGTTTTGCAAGTTGCTTTAATTGCAGCAGCCGGAATAGTGCTGTATTTCTTAGGAAGACACTATCTATCTGTTCCCCTGTCGGTAATGATAGTAGCCAGCTATTACGGAGCAAATGGTGTCATCGGTCCGACGCTGGGAAATTTTTACGAACACTGCCAAATTCCTTTATTTATATTTAGCTTGCTCCTAGCATTAGAAAAGCAGCGCTGGGCGCTATTTTGGCTGTTCGCAGTTTTGACATTAGGCACTCGCGAAGATGCTGGAATTAGCTTGTTTGGCATCGGAGCGTATTTAATTGTCAGTCGGCGCTACCCCCGCGTCGGCATAGCTTTGTGCGCTCTCAGCTTTAGCTACGTGGTGTTCATAACTAATAGAATCATGCCGATGTTTTCGGCTGACAATTCCCGCTTGTACTTAGCTAATTACTTTAGGCAATTTGTTAAAACCGAGAACCCGTCAACACTAGAATTGCTTTGGGCGATTATCAGTCAACCTCAGCTCATAATTGAAGTATTTTTTAAAGATGCAAGGAAGCGAATTTTATATCTTTTAGGTCATTGGTTGCCGCTAGCATTTGTACCTACGGTCGCTCCTAGCGCCTGGTTAATGACTGTTTTTCCTTTACTGGTTCTGTTGCTGCAAGTTGTTAATCAGGCCGCTACTTCTATCAACACCCGCTACACATTTTCTGTAATTCCGGCGTTATTTTACGGTACAATCCTGTGGTGGTCGCAACATCAAGATAAATTCAAACCTAGGTTCCACCGCTTCTGGATTGGGTGTATCGGTCTGTCAATACTGCTTACGTACACTTCCAATCCGAATCGAGCTTTGTATTTCATCTCTCCTTATTCTTTTCAACCTTGGGTTTATCAATCTTTGCCAGCTCAACTAGGACACGCAGCTAATATCAAAAAAGTCTTAAGTTTGATTCCCCAAGATGCTAGCGTTTCTACCAGCGGTTATATCGTTTCCCACCTTTCGGGCCGCCGGAACATCATTCGTTTAGAAGTGATGAAGATGAAAGACGAAGAGGGAAAAGTAGTCGATGTCGATTATGCGCTGTTAGATTTGTGGCAGTTGCAGCAAAACAATTTAAAAGTTCCCGTTGACCGAGGTAGAGTTCGGGCGGGAGTGCGTTTTACCGATGAAGCTCTACGGCAAGGTTTGTACGGAATTGCTGAAGTATTGGACGGAGTTGTTTTAGTTCAAAAAGGCATAACTTCTAAGCCGGAAGTTTTGTCGGCTTGGTCGAAATTGCGGCAAGAAATCGAACCGTTGATGAAATAGTCGAAAGTCAAGGATCTAGCAGGCAGTTGCGATCGCCCCCTGAGAGTAAAATCAAGTAAAATTGCCAGTATTGGTCGATCGACCCCCGTTACTCGACTATATTTGGATTCAAGGTTTGCTATACTCCAGAAATAGACACATATTAACCTTTGGAAAATCAATAGGCCGGAGCTATGACATCCTATGCAACCTCTACAGCAAGAGCCGAGATGAGTGAGATCCGGCGCTTGAAAAACATACTGCCCCCAGAACTCCAAAGTTGGGTAACAGTAGAAAAAACAATAGAAGTTAATCCTACCCTGATCCGCAGCGAAGAAATAGGCAAAGACCAGGTAGAAATCCAAATAGACCTGATCCGCTGGGAACAGCTAGCAATGGATCAGCGTAACCTCCTATTTTGGCACGAAGTCGCTAGAATCCAAAACGACACCATCCCCAGAGACGGTTGGGAAATGGCAGCCCTCGCCATTGGTTTAGGCGGCGCTGTCGGCGAACTTTGGGTGCAAGACGGCTTGCTGCTGTTACTGGCCCTATCCCTGTGCGGCGTCTCCGGCTGGAGACTTTACCAAAAAAACAACGGAGAGAAAAGTTTAAAAGAAGCAGTAGACGCCGACGAAAAAGCCCTCGCCCTGGCCACCCGCTTCGGCTACACTCTCCCAAACGCCTACAAAAGCCTCGGCAGCGCCTTAAAAACCTTAATCGAGCAAACCTCCAAAAAACAGCAGCGGGCTAAATACGAAGCTCGTCTCCAGGCCCTCAAACGCAACGCAGCCAAAGCCAAAGCCAAAGTCAAACCCATCACCCGCGAAACCTCCCAGTCAGAAAACGTCTACAATTCTTAACCTCATCCCCCGACGCTTGCTACGGGGGTTTTCCAGTTAACGGTTAACTGTTGACTTCTGTGTTAGCTGTTAACTGTTAACTGCGGTGGCCCGGTGCAAGACAAGCACGAAAATTATTAGGCGTTGCTGAATTAAGGTATGAATGCCCCAGGAGTGGGAATATCGTGAAATTTCAACAGGACTTACGCATGAACGCTATATATAGCGTTTGGCTTAATAGAGAAGGCTAAGCCTTTCGGACTGGATACAACTTTAAAACCTAGGCTCACCAACCCCAGGAAATTGAAATATAAAAGCCAAAACTTGACCTTGGTCATCTTAAGAGTGGGGGTTTGTAGTTCCCGACTTAAATAGTCTGATAAGAGTCCAAGTTTTAAGTTGATAGATAGTCAAATTCATCTGATTGGCGAGGTCTTTGAGCCTAAGCCAGACTAGAATAGCACACCCAATATGATTTCTTTGAATCCGGGCTTTTCTGCACTGGCACTTGGAAACTCCAGTCAGTTGTTTCAGTTCTCTGTGAAACTCCTCAATTTTCCATCGATTGGCGCACACATCTTTAACGTCATCCGTAGAAGACTGAGAAATATCGTTGGTAGCGACATATTCCGTGTCGCCGTTCGAGGCAACTACCCGGAATAATTTCACTTTTTTTAGATTAGGAAACCCTTTGACTTTTACGATTTTTCCTGACTCATTTTCCTCATTACTCCCGCTCAATCTTTCAATTCGTTTGTACTTTTCTACCCCTCCTGTATCATCAACTAATCGATTTTTTTTAAGCGGACAGTAGTAAAACTTACCCAAGCTATCAATTAACAGCATTAAATCTTTGGTCGCATACCAACTATCCATCAAGACGCTCCCAAAAGGCAATTGCTTGTGATAGACTATACCTTTGAGCATATCTTCTACAGGGTCTAGTTTAGTCTTTCCGTCTCCATCAGGGTCATAAATGCGGTAATCCACTATCCAAAAAAGTCCTTTTTTTTGATTGACATAGATGCAAGTAACTAGACCAATCCCCCGAATTACCCGTTTTTCGTTTCCACTATATTGTCGGCGAGTCAGCTCGATTTTAGTGGCAAATCTTTTATCAATAACTGTGTCGTCAAATAAAAGATAACCTCCTTCATCAGTTTGGATAATCAGCTTAACTTGCTTCCAAAGCATCCGGGAAGTGATTTTTTCAGTTTTTCATAATAAATTAATAGTATCGTGGCGGCACCGCTGGAGATGGTCAGCCAGATTGGTCACGGTATAATTAATTTGACTACTGAGTAAATATTGACAATAGTCAAGGGTAGTAAATTTCATACGCAATCGAGTTTTCGGCTCGTTTACTATTTTACAGCCAAGCTTTTCTCTTAAGTCCCCTCCATCCCGAAAAAAATCTTATAAAAAACAGAAAAAATATAAACTCTAGCAATAGTTCAGGCGATTTTCTAGCGAGGGGTAGCGTCAGGAATTGCTCTAGTTAGTCTCGGAAGAGGGTACGCTATATATAGCGTTCGTGCGTAAGTCCTGAGATTAATACATCCCCATTTGTTGCGATCAATCGCGAGCGATAATTTCTGTCCGGGTTGGCAATAATTTGTCAACCAATAGGTAATTAGCGGAAACCACAGACAGGTTAAGGTAAGCTGGGGTAAATCTAAAAATTTTTGTAAATTGCGGCGACGACTTGAGCGTGGTAATGGGGTACGGAAATACGCGAGCAAGTCGTTCTAATCTCACCTATTTTTCTGATGTTAAGAGGTTGAGCACTATTTCTAGAACTAAAAATTGAGAGCGGGTTAGTTCTCTTTGGAAGTGAGTCTGATAGAATTTAGGTAACATATTTTTGGTAGAAGTTCACGGGGGTAGCAAAAACCAAAAAAATCTGATAAGGTGAGGCACATGGAGAAGACAGTGCCGGAATTA
>NZ_JAUBPR010000227.1:0-4269 GCF_036700845.1 Microcoleus sp. S13_C5 | reverse complement strand
AACCTTTTAAGTGGACATATAAGGGTAAAGTCTTGGCTGTCTAATAGTCTGTGTATTTACGCCGAGGTGTACTAGTTAACTCGTTGGTAATCCGAAGACTTCAGAGAATGAGCCAAAAAGCGTTCTGTGTAGTACAAAGCAAGTTGATTGCTCGGGCCATTAAAAACTGCATCAAAGGCGTGTTCAGCCCAAGGAATTTCGAGCAAAATAGCCCGATCGCCCGTGGCTCGCAATCGTTGGTAGAGCGATCGACCAAACTTAACCTGAACGATATGGTCGCGACCTGCATAAACCAGTAGAGAAGGGGGAAGATTCGGTTTAATATAATTTATGGGAGAAGCCCGACGGTAAAGCTCGTTGAGTTCGTCTGGGGTTCCTCCCAGAAAGGCACGCAAGACGGCTCGAACATTTATGGCATCAGGAAAAGGTGGGTCATTGTATCCCCGAATCAGGTCATTTGGCCCGTAATAGTTCACCACTGCTCGAACTGGAAGCACACTAGAATCATAAGCAGTTAGCATTGCTAAATGGGCACCTGCAGACCTTCCCATCAGAGCAATTCGATCGAGATCGATTTCCCAATCACCAGCATGAGTTTTGATATAGGAAAGAGCGGCTTGTACGTCGTCAAGCTGAGCAGGAAATCGATACTTGGGAGCGTGGCGGTAAGCAATTGCAACCACACAATAGCCTTGAGCGGCCATATAGCGGCTGAATTCCTCATTGGAATCGGCATTGCCTCTCTGCCAAGCTCCCCCGTAGAGTGTGATAATCGCCGGATATTTGCCAATTTGCATCGGCCGATAAAGGTTTAGTTGCAGTGAAACTCCGTCAGGGTTGGCAAATCCAATAGCCCGATCGATCCTAACCTCTCTGAGGGGAATTCCTCGGAACGCATCTGCGAGGATAAACGGTTGAGGGCGTAGCTGCGCGTGATCGGCTTGAGGAACGGCTGCTAAATAGTTTTCCCCTAGAACAGCTTGCATTTGGGTAGCTACCGCTGCATTGGCTGCGGGGAACTGAATCAGGGGTAGCAGGCTCAGGATTAGGGCAAACAGGTTACAAATCAGTAAAATAATGTAGACTTTGCCTTGATTCCGTCTGAGCAGGTTCAGCAGAAGGGCGATCGTATTGATACCGACCAACCAAGGACTAATTTCTGGTGCTCCCACCGCCAAAGGGTACAGGAACATCGTGGGTGCTGGTACGATGACCCAGAGACTGAGAAATAGCGCGATCGCACTCAGGAACCAAGAAATAAATGGCGAGACTAAGAATGCTGCTAATAAAGGTAACTTTTTGCGGTTCTTCTTGCGGAACATCGGATTTTCGCAGCCTAATTTTTAATCAGTTTAAATTAATCTGGTGGTTTTTATTGGTGAGGCGATCGCCTCTGGCATCTTACCAAACCAGCAGCTTCCTTGACTCCGACATCCTGCGTCGATCGAAAATGCTTTGCATCGTTGGGTGGCTTTACAAGTTAACCCAAAGCAGGGGAACTGGATCGCTTCTGAAACAACATAATCCAGAGAATTCATAATTACTATTTTTTTGGACCTCCGCAAACACATCTTCTGTGATTGCACGAAAATTTACTCCCGCTAGTTTGGTCACTTGAGTTTTTTCTTTATAGTTCCGATAAAAATCTGTAGGGGTGATATGAATGACAACACCATTACACGCAAATTCCCAGTGGTTGTTGTATGACCGATGTTGCCGGGCCATTGTTCGCTGCGCTCTGCTACCTGGACGAAAAGTTTCTCCCGCGAATAAATTGAAGTTACTATATCTATGACGCTTAAATTTTATGCTTGTATTTGTGTTTTGGTTTTGTTTGATGTAGTCTTTGATCTTAGCTGCTGTTCCCTGAGAAGACAAATTTTGCCAATCATATTTGAGATGGACTTTGAGGAGCGTGTCAGGAGCTTTAGGTTCCATACCGAAAATAATTAGCCGTCTTGAAAAGTTTTTTAGAAAATCTCTTAACACAATTTCTGATGGGATGACAGCAGGTGTTTCAACTTCTGTATTGTTCAGCAAAGGCTGGAATCTTTTAATTAAGCCTTTTTCTGCTTCACCCAAGTTTTCTTCATTCCATGCTTGCCAAGCCAGTCTAACAGGAAACTCTTGGTCAATTTCTTCTAACTTATGGATGCGGTGATGATTTCTCCATCTTGCCACCAAATTCTTAGCTTTCCCTATATAAAGAACTCTATTATTTGCATCTATCGCAAAATATATAGCTGCACATTCAGGTAACTGCTTGCGTTCAGATAAAGGAATTGAGGGTAACTGCAAAGGATTAAGCATACTGGACATTTGATGATTCTTAGCTAATCACGAATTATAAATTAATAATAAACTATTGCCAATAATTTTTGTGTCGAGTGCTACTCGTTTTCCTTTGTAAAGATGGATATTAAATGTGTGTTGTTCGGTGCTAATAATCTTTGGTATAAGAATTTCAAGAGCAGTTTTTCCAGAAATATCCTCGACAAGTATCTCAAAGTGCATTTATTCACCTTTTATCTAGATAATCGCTGTACCAAAGTCCGCCAAGGGGCAATCCTTCAGAAACAAGGTTATTAATGAGAGAATCTTCGCTAGCTCGTCTGATGGTAGAAAAACCATCCTCGCCCTTTTCCAGTACCCAAACCTCTTCAGGTTCAAGAGCATCTACAAAATAGGGTTGATGTGTTGTAACAAATACTTGCGATCTACTTCTTCGAGCTTTAGCGTGTTCTCGAAATTCTCGGGCTAGAGTTTCTAAAAGCTTATGGTAAACTCCGTTTTCTGGTTCTTCAATGCACAAAAATGGCGGTGGTGAGGGGTCTTCTAAAAGAAGGAGGTAGGCAAATACCTTCAGTGTTCCGTCTGACATTTGTTGAGCATAAAACGGTTCTTGAAAACCTCGATCGTTGAACTGCAGCAGAAGTCTACCGTCTGGACTTTTGGCGGTGCTAATCTTTTCCACCCCTGGAATCTTACTAGAGATTTTTTGCAAAATTGATTGGAATTTCTTAGGATGCTCTCTCTCCATAAATTGAACCACATTTCCTAGATTATCTCCATGAATATTCAAACGTTTTTGTGGCCCAGCCAGAGGTAAGCTACGGGCAGCGTCTGGTGTGAAATAGCTGAGATACCATCCTTCGATAAATCTACGAAATGCGGCAATTCTTGGGTGTTGTTTGAGCGCTCCCAAAGTAGCAATTCCCAATTTTCGCTTGTCGTCAAGTTCAACTATTTCCTTTTCTTTACTTTCTTCTGATGTCTCACCTATCTGGATGTTTTCTATTAAATTAGTTACATCAAATTCTCCTCGTTCTTCATCAAGTAGCTGGCCTTCTTCTTCACCTTTCCATGCTAAACCCTTACCTTCATTTAGAATCAAAAAAGAATAAGGTTGTCCTTTTTTTTCGTTTTTTGTCCGTTGTCTAAGTCTTTCTTTTTTTACATATGGTCTGTCAGAAGAGTCAAGGTCTATTGCCAAATCATAGGTGATTGGTCGAGCTTTACTATCCTCTTTATAGTAAATCTGAAACTCAACACTTCCCTTTTGTCCTTGCGAGCGAATTCTCTCGAAACCTCCCCGTCCACGGGCATCACAGGCTTCTTCGACTCCCCCTTTTAAGCAGTCTGCAAGAAAGCCAAAAGTGTCGAAAAGCGTGCTTTTCCCAACACCATTTTTACCGATAACGGCTGTCATTGGCGTTAGTTCCTCGGCATTTTGCGTATTCCACAACTTGCCCATAGTAATATCACGCAGCGAGCGGTAATTTATTACCCTAAATCCTTCTATTTTTGCCACTTAAGTTCCTCTGCTCCCTTAGGAATGTTATAAGTTACTCTAACCATATAACAATTATAAATGAGTCGTAAATTTTTTACCCCACCCCAACCCTCCCCTTAGTAAGGGGAGGGAGTAAGAAATTCACAAATGATTTAGGATGGCTATATAACAATTCAGTAACTCTAACATTATACTTGATTTTACTTATTGGCTAGCATCTGCCCAAGCGCATTGAGGCACTTTCCAAATTGCCAGCACTATCAAAACACTGCAAACTAGCTGCATGAATCGATATCTGCTTGTTTGTTTTTGTTTGGTCATGTACGTTATGGAAGATTTTGTAAAAGTCAGCGTAACATTTCTCTAGCCCTACCCAATTTAAAACGATGCCAGCACTACCAGGGTAAGCGCATCTCAAACGCTATTGACAAGGGAATTTAGAGGCATCATCATGTTGGGTGGGATAAACAAGCAGC
>NZ_JAUBPR010000044.1:0-48404 GCF_036700845.1 Microcoleus sp. S13_C5 | reverse complement strand
AGTTCAACGGAAAAACTTTGGGGTTCCCACTTTTCACAACTGATAAAAAAATTCCACCCACATCTGCGGAATGTGGGATATAATTGAATTGTTATATAATCATCCTCACGCGACAAGGTTGACACAGGCAAAAGTACTTGAGATCCCCGACAAGCGGTTTGGATTACCTGAACTCAGGTCTGAACATCTTCGTGTTGGAAAGTCAGATTGGTTATCTTGGTCAGCAGCAGTAGGCTGTCGTAAACAGACTAAAATCAGTAGGAATCATATTTTGGGGTATTTCTCCAACGCTAGCCCTATGAACAAGCTGATATCTGATTGCATTTCTGAACTCTAAATAATCCTGTATAACAATTCTCGTGCAAGAGACTCACGAACGTCGCTGGTTATGAGTTCCAGGTTATTAGTAGCCGCTGAATCGGAATGTTATTTGGCCAGCGCAACAAACAAAAAAAATCTGAAGCTGGAAAATTCCAACTTCAGACTTTTACTAACTCCCCGGGTAGGATTTGAACCTACGACCAATCGGTTACACTTATCCCAACGTTTCCGAAGGGGGCGGACTATTTCATCATCCCTACAAATCATGTTTGTGATCTGTCGTCGGATGTCGGGCGCTATGAGATTTATTGGTTAGGCTCCTCATCTCTAGTCTCTGCACCTTTCTGGCTACTTGCGATCGCAACCGCTGCCTTTCGCCAGACTTGGCTCAAGATTGCCGCCACCCGAAGTGCTGCGGTTTCCTTGAATTCACCCGCTTTTTCAGTACCCGTTACCGGATAGAGCTGCTATGTCACTAGGGCTTTTGGTTGATGCCAAATGCTTGCATTCATTACAGCCGACCGCTCTGCCACTGAGCTACCGAGGATTGGTGGTTTTTGTTACCCACAATTACTAACAATAGCTGAACTTACTCGATTTGGCAAGGCCTTTGACAAACTTTTTTTTTGTCATACAGCCAGCGGGTTTCAGCAGCTAATGCAGCCCCATTCTCAACTTGGCGAGGCGCTGCTGGGATTCTGGATCGAGGGAACTAGCGAGAAAGCGACTGGAATTTTGTTTGCGGGATTTGTGCCGGCGCTCGCTGCGGCGGGCAGTGGATTCTACGTCAGCCGCTAGTTGTTCGGCGGACATCCATTCGGCACCGTAACCGACTACGGTCAATTGCTGCGCTCGGTCTGATGTGGCGACAATCATGCGGCCTTTGCCTTTGACCGATCGCAACTCGTAGCGCAAACTAGCACAAGATTTTTCAATATAAGTATCTGCTGTCTGACCGAAGTCAGTGTAGTGCACCGATAAATTTTTAGTAATAATTTCTTTAACGCCGGGAGTATCTCGATAGTGCGCGTCAAACACCAGCCTGGCCTCAAAATCTTGAACAGCGCTGTAGTTAACTAAAACCTCAATTAACTCGCGGCGAGCTGTTTCGAGTTCGTCGCGATCGCGCTTCTCTCGGAGTCGAGGCCAAAGTCCAATTATGTTATAGCCGTCTACAAGTAAAACTGCTTGTGATACATAGGGTGACATGGTTCAAGGCTGAAGAGATCCAGCACGTATAGGACATTATTTGCATTCTTCATCAAAGCTTTTGTTCAATAATATTACCTATTGATGTGTAATTGCTAGGTTACATGGCAATTATTAAACCCCCCAGAGCCAGCTTTACCTGAGTTTTGGCGGGTTAGATTAACCTATAAATTTTCCGGCTTATTCGGCAGATTCGAGTGATACGGGCGATCGTACAACTGTCGGCAGGGATATTTTCTCAACAGCAGGAGTACAACCGAGCCACTGCACCGACAACTCGGCAAACTGCTGCGGGGGGCCGCTCACGCAAAAACGAGTCGGTAGCGCAGTACCAGGATTCCGCAGCCCCAAAAGCTCCAATTCTCTAGCAGCAGCAGCCACCACCCGTACTGCAGGATCGATCAATGTCACCCCAGCAGGCAAAAGCGAGCGAAGCACAGGAGCCAACAGAGGATAATGAGTGCAGCCGTAAATCAGCGTATCGATGCGCTGCTGAATCAAAGGAGCCAAATATTCCCGAGCCACCTCACAAGTATAAGGGTCGTGAATCCGGTTTTGCTCCACCAGCGGCACAAAAGCCGGACAGCTAACCTGCCAAACCAGGCAAGAATCGTCCATCTCCAAAATCGCATTTCGATAAGCATTGCTAGCAGCCGTAGCAGGAGTTGCGATGACCCCGATCCGCTTGCCTTGCTGCACCGCAGCCTGCGCCCCCGGCAGAATTACTCCCAGCACCGGGATATCAAACTCAGCCTGCACCATCTCCATCGCCAAAGCAGAACTGGTGTTGCAGGCCATAATGACCATTTTCACATCCTGTTCCACCAACCAGGCCATAATTTCGCGGACAAACTCCACAATTTCCGACGGCGTGCGAGTGCCGTAAGGCAGCCTCGCCGTATCTCCAAAATAAAGTATCGATTCGTTGGGCAATTGTCGGTACAACTGGGTCAACACAGTCAAACCGCCCACGCCGCTGTCAAAAATACCGATTCTTTGTTGTCCAGAGTCTGTTGTCATTTGTTAATAGTTAGTTATCTGTTGGCACTTGTCAGGAAAGCTGTTGTCAGTTGACACGAAAGCAGTTGGCAGTTGGCAGTTGGCAGTTGTCCGATGCCCGATGCCCGATGCCCACTGCCCATTATCTTTGTTGAAGATAAAGCAAAATGCCGCGAGCGATCGAAGCAGCCATTTGACTGCGGTAAGCTGGGTCAGAAAGCCTAGCAGCATCCTCAGCACCGGTCACAAAACCAACCTCCACCAAAACAGAAGGCATAGAAGTCTTCCTCAAAACATAAAATCTCGCCTGCCGCACCCGGCGGTCAGTCGCCCCCGTCCCCTGCAAAATACTGCCGTGAATCACCCGGGCCAAATCTTCCCCGTTATTGAAATAATAAGTCTCAATCCCACTGATATCCGGCCGACTCATATTAATCGAATTAGCGTGAATGCTGACAAACAAAGTAGCATTCACCCGTTCCGCCAAAGAAACTCTGGGTTCCAGGTCGATTTCGCTGTCATCAGTCCGAGTCATCACCGCCTGCACTCCCTGCTGTTCCAGCAGCCTCGCCACCTGAAAAGAGATATCCAAAACAATCTCCTTCTCCTGAATGCTCTGAATCCCGACTGCCCCCGGATCGCGGCCACCGTGACCAGGATCGATCGCTACTACGGCCCGGCGGTTAGAAGCTTGGGGCAAATCGTCCCCTCCCAAAGTCCTTCTCGGCAAAGGCGACAAATTGGGAGTGCGAGTCAAAGGTTGCTGCGCGCTAGCATTCGATCGTAACTGCAAAGACAGCAACTGCGGGTTCGGTCTCGTCACCCTGCCTACCTCTACCCCGGATCGCGGCTGCACCCAAATCACCACAGTCTCCGCATCTTCTTGGCTGGCAGTAAACGATACAGGACTGTTGGCATCGAGCTGAGGAATTTCTCCCGTCAGGACACTAGAGGCGATCCTGATCCAGTAAGCTCTCGACCCTTGATCCCACCCGCTGGTATATGAGACTTGGCGGTCAGTTCTCACCACCAGTTGCGTGCCGTTACTGGCTAAATCAATTGACTGAACTCTCGCTAAATTTCCTTGAGATTGTCTAGCCGGAGGATCTACAGTCAGGCTGCGGGAAACCGAGGGCTGTCTTACATTTCCAGGCAATAGCACAACCCCGCCCAAATTGCTCACAGACGCCCGCCACTGAGTATTAGAATTCTTCATCCGCAAAGTCACGCGGGTAACGGGCGGGTCTGTTGGCAGTTGGCGGACTTCAATCTTGTCAACCCCGTGCTGACCGTTCGTTTGAGGCTGTTGGCTGCTTAGGCCCGGAGCTACACTAGCTCCTTCAATATCGAGGGTGGCGATGTCCCCAGCCCGACTTTGTTGAAAATTAATTTGGGGGCGACCGCCCACTGTGCGGACTAAAAAACCGTCCGCCGTCGCCTGAACGTTCTGAACTACAGTCGCCTCCGCAGACTGGGCTTGGGATGCTGAAGGTTCAACCGATAACCTTTCTCCCCCTGGCTCTGAAATCTGATTTTGAGTTTCTGCCCGCACTGGCGTTGGCAAATCCACTGTCCACTCGCTCGGAGAAATACCACGGAATTTTACTTGCTGAGGGTCTATAGTAAACCCGTCTCTGATCTCGACCACAATTCTGGTCGTATCGTTGTCAAACTGCCCTACCCGCACCGATTCTATCGCCCCTGAGAGCGGTTTGCTGACCGAGGGACGACCCAGACTTGTCCCCGGCAAGTCGATTACCAACCGCATCGGGTTGAAAATCAGTTGAGCCTTGGGTTGTACTCCCCCGTCTGTTGTAATGTAAAGCCGGTTCTCTGAAGCATCAAACCGCCAAGATTGCAGTCTAGCTGCTTCGGCGGCTCCGGCGAGCAAAAATACACTTAAGAAACTCGGTAGTAGCCAGTGGAATTTCACGACAGTTTTTTCCTCGTTTGCGTTACTGCCAAAAGCTGGAAGGGCGCTGCTTGCCCAATCGGCTTTCAGCAGTTAGCCGCCAGCAGACCGGGGGCACGGGGGCCGTCAGTTGTTGGCTAAATTGACTTTTTTATGCGTTAACAGGCTCCAAAATGCCAGATCCAGGCATTTTTGAACTTTCCCCTATACTTGGGGGCGATCGGTTATAAGCAGACTGAAAGATTGTGGACACAGGGGAAGGTATTTATTTTCAGGAGCAAGATACAAGGTGTTTCTTGAAGTTAGAAGGTACAAGTTAGAAGGTAGAATTTTAACGTTTTTCCAGGGAGGGGTTTCATAGCTCTTTTATATTGGCGAAGCTCGTTACGGCAAGGGTTATAATCCGCTTTCGACTTGCGTTTTGTTCTAACTTTTCCTAAACTACCTCAATAACTTAACAACTTACCTCGGTAACAATCCGGATTTCCAAGATTTAGGTAACTTTTCAAGGCCACCAAATGTTAGTACCAGACCAACTGACATATTCTTTGGTAAAAGCTTTTTTGCTACTTTTTTGCTAACAGATTGACCGTTGAATACAACTCTATATCGCCCCTGCTCTCTTTTTTTCTGGATTTTTTAGTCAGGGATTTTCCGTGCTGCTTGGAACTTAGTAGGGCGATCGTGATCGCGCCCGCCAATTTAACAGTATGATAGTTAGTCCATGTTTTCAGCAGTCACCGGAGAGTTTTGTGTGTTACTTGGGTCGGCAATGCTTTGTCATTTAGACTCTTTTTGAGTGGACGATAGACAGCCAGAGCATTGGTTGGTTGACCTGACAAAAAGTTTTGACCGTCAATATAGTTATCGCAGTTGTAAAGTTTGTTGGACAGCAAAGACAATCGATCGGCTTCTGGGTAAAACCTGTGATTTGGTTTAATGACTTGCCTTTCGACTAACTGCATAACTTAGATGTGTACTACCAGTTAGAGAAGATACACTATCTTGGTGATTGTGTCAATCTCTGACCTTCTAAAAAAAGGGGCCATCAATAACAGTAGATACATGACATCACAGAAAGACGAAGACTTACTTTCCAGCAGGAGTCGCCCACAGCCAACAAGTGGTTTAGGTTAGTTCCAGCCTCTAGATAGCGGCTGGGGAGTCAATCTCGAACCTCAAATCGACTGACTCTCAAGATAGGGAAGTTTTGTAATATCGCAACCGCCCTGACGGTGAGGACGTTCTTAATTTTTGAAACCTAAGCGATCGATTGCGCCTCCCCTCGGACTTCTTTTTACCCAGTCAGCTTCGTCGCTATAGCCTTCAACATCTGCTATACCATACCATCGGTGCGATCGAGTTCTAGCAAATTTATTTTTGAGCGGGATCGATACCTGCAAGTTATTTTTTTTCCCTAGTAATCCACGGCCCCATGTCTAATCAACAGTGCTGCAATTCGCTCTCGCCCATAGGTGCAAAATTCCGGCTCATCCAGTTCAAAATTGCTTGATTTACTTGTTCAGGGCATTCATCCTGGGGACAGTGACCCGCATTGTCTAATTCAACTAGCTCTACATAATTGGGATTGCATTCGACAAATTGGTGGGGTCGGGCGAACCGAGGGGGAATCATCCGGTCTTGTTTGCCCCAAATTAACAGCATGGGGATTGCTAAATTTCGCATCACAATCTTGACACTGGGGCAAAATTGTGTGCTTCCTACAGCTTTAAATAAAGCGCAGAAGGCGCGGGCTGCTCCCCGATCGCCCGCAGGCCCTGCTAGAATTTCCACTAATTCGTCGGTAACAGCTTCGGGGTTGGCGTAGGCAAAGCTAACCCAGCGGCGGACAAAGGAAGGCTTGCGAGCAAAATAAAACAGAGGCCTCAGTACGATCGGAGAAACAAACAAACTTTCAACCGCTTCGATCACCGGAAGCAGCCATCCGGGCACCGCTTCGGCTCGCACAGAGGGGTCTGGGAGGCTAATCATCACCGTGCCGGCCACCATGTCCGGGTGAGTTGCGGCTACGGCCAGACAAATTAGCGAGCCGATCGAGTTTCCTGCCAATATTACTGGCTCTCTGATAAAAGTTAGCCAAAAATCATAAACTTGATCAACCCACAAAGACACAGAGTAGTTGACCGGAGCTTTTTGGGAAGCACCAAACCCTAACAAATCCAAGGCGTAAACCGTTTGGTTTTCGGCGAGTTGGGCGAGATTTTGTCGCCAGTGACCGATCGAAGCTCCAAACCCGTGCAGTAAAATAATCGGCGTTCCCGATGCACGCGGGGCAATTGGTTCGGCCGCAGAATCTTGAAATTCCAGCCCGCCTTGATTTCGTACCCCATCGGGCCGCAAATAAGTGTAGCGAGTTTGCCAACCCCGCCACATCCAGTCTCGTTGAGTTCCCACCCGTTGGTGCCACAGCAGATAATTTGTCAATTTTGCCTCAGCTCGCAACATAAATTTACACTTGCTTATACCTATTCTACAAGGCAAATCAGGCGACTTGGGGGACTTGCCAGACCGAGCTAGATGGGCTAGGAAAAGAGGTTTTACCTCATCCTTAAGCTTTTACCCTGAATTTTTGACGGTTTTGTCATAAATCGGGCAACGGGGCGGGCGATCGTGTGTGAAGTTAAAATAAAACTAGGCAGAAACTCAGCCAGACTGAGTAGAATAGCAAGTATTGTAAGAATTCATTTACGATCGTCCAAATATTCCCCAAGGCTTTAGCGGAGGGGACACAGGGCGCGGTAGTACGTCCGGTAAGGGTAACACCTTATAAAACAGTTCGATAGTCAATCGTGAAATATTGACCGCTCAAACCTGTAACTATCAAGAAGCTTCGCTATTAAACTACTGCTTGTAAAACCATTCATGCCTGTGATTGAAAGAAGACAAAATCGCAACCTACCCCAGATCAACGAAAATATTCGATACCCCAAAATCCGGGTAATCGATACCGACGGCGCGCAACTAGGGATATTGACGCCTGCAGAAGCGCTGCGCCTGGCAGAAGAAAAAGAACTCGATCTCGTACTTGTCAGCGACAAAGCTGACCCGCCCGTATGCCGGGTAATGGACTATGGGAAGTACAAATTCGAGCAGGAAAAGAAAGCGCGAGAAGCAAAGCGGAAGCAGCACACTGCCGATGTTAAAGAAGTGAAGATGCGCTACAAAATTGAAGAACACGACTACCAAGTGCGCCTCAAACTAGCAGACCGCTTTATCAAATCTGGGGACAAAGTAAAAGCCACGATCATGTTCAGAGGTCGGGAAATCCAACACAGCAACCTAGCAGAGGACTTGCTTAAGCGCATGGCTACAGATTTGCAGGAAATCGCAGAAGTGCAGCAAGCCCCCAAAAAAGAAGGACGCAGTATGATGATGCTGCTGTCGCCAAAGAAAGTATAAATAGATAGTCATTAGTAAGCAGTCATCAGTCATAAACTGGTGACTGATAGCTGATGACTTCCGAAGTTAGTCAGGAATAAGCTACCACACAGGGAAATCAACGCTGCATGGAAAATTTTCAAATCAGCGGTTCGGCGGGAGTAAGACAAGGAGTGCTGCGATCGCTCAACCTGCGATCGGAAGAAGTAGAGCGAACCGTACTGATGTTCCTCGTCTACACTCTAACCTCCGTCGGGCTGATCTGGCTGGAACTCAGCACAGTAGGTCTTTTTCTAGATGAATTTGGTGCAGACAAAATGCCCTTTATCTACATAGCCAGCGCCTTTATCGGTTCTGGCTTGGGATTTGTCTACTCGTGGCTGCAAAAAATCCTGCCGCTAAGGCGCACCGTAGTGGTTGTTCTGGCAATGATGTCGATACCGCTATTTTTGTTTCGATTCGGCATCGGCTACGAAAATATTAAGATAGCTGGCGTCAGCATCGCTTTTATTACTATTTTTTTGATGTGGCTGTGGGTAGAAGCTTGCTATGTCCTCAACGACCTTAATACTTCTATCACTTCCAACCAACTGTTTAATATTAGAGAAATCAAGCGCACCTATCCGCTAGTCAGCAGCGGCTATCTAGTAGCTGGAGTAGTCAGCGGATTTTCTCTGCCTGTTTTGCTGTACGTAGTCGGACTCAAAAACGTTACCCTCATATCGGGGTTGATGGTGGCGACAGGCTCGGTGTTGCTCTACTACCTCACGGAAAAATACAGCCAAGCATTCCCGGAAACGGCTCACTGGACGGATGACGACGAAGACGACGACCAAGAAGAATTTACCGCCCGCAAAGTTACAGGCCCGCTCCAAAAATACGCCGTACCTCTAGTCAGTTTCTTCATCCTCGCAGAAGTCGTCTACGTGCTGGTAGATTTCCAATTCTACAGCCAGCTAGAATACCAAAACCCGGGGGACGGAGCTAGCTGGATCGCTAGCTTCCTGGGCATTTATGAAGGCATACAAGGTCTGTTTCAAGTGGCGACTCAGTGGTTCGCTTCGAGCCGGTTGGTGGAAAGAATCGGTGTATTCGTGACGGCGATGATTTTGCCGGCAGGCATCGCTATACTCGGGGTGCTGACCCTAGGAGCATCTCTGGGCCAGCTAGTATCTGTGTTTATCGGGCTGATATTGCTGAGATTTTTAGACGAACTGCTGCACTACACGCTGTTGGAAACTGTTAGCCCGGTTTTATTTCAACCGATTCCCGACAATATTCGATCGGGAATTCAAACTTTGGTCAACGGTGTGGGCGAACCTTTATCCTGCGGAGCTACAGGAGTAGGCATCCTGATTATGCTGTGGGTGACAGGCAAGATACTCCCCCAGGAAGACGAAAGTGTATTTCACGACCAGCAAAGCTTGATATTTATTGGCGCGATCGTAATATTGGCACTGTTGTGGGTGTTTGTCGTATGGCTGATCCGCTCTCAATACGTGGGTTTGTTGGTCAAAAGTGCGGAGCGGGGGCGCTTGGGCGTCACAGACGTTGACCTCAAAGCTCTCAAGCGCGCAGTGGTGGAAACTCTACAAAAGCCGGGGGGCGAAGATGAAAAGCGCTCTTGCATAGAACTCCTGACGCAAATTGACCCCAAAAATGTCGGAGAAGTTCTGGCTCCCATCCTCGATTCGCTGTCCCCCGGTTTGCAGCGCCAGAGCTTGGAAACGATGCTGCAACACCCGAACCCCGCATATTTAGAAGCTGTCCGCGCACTTTCGCAGCAATCCTTGCCGCCGGAGGTGCTGGCCTTGGCTTTGCGCTACATCTGGCTGACGGAAGCTGAACCGAATATTGAGAGCTTGCGGCCTTACTTGCAGCCGACGGTCGATCCGGTGGTGCGGGGTACGGCGGCTGCTTTAATTATGAGAAGGGGCGATCGCCAGCAAAAGGCAGAGGCTACTAACACGCTGCGGCAAATGCTGACGCACAAGCAAGAGCGGGAACGTGTTATGGGGACGCGGGCTCTGGGAGAGGCTGATTATTTGCAAGGACTGCGGCTGTACATCCCCAATCTGTTGCAAGATGAATCTCTGCGAGTGCGCTGCGCTCTGTTAGACGTGATTTCGTCTACTCATTCGGAAGAATATTATCCTTCGCTGCTGCGCGGACTCGGTTACAAATCGACTAGGGACGCGGCTTTGCAGGCTATAGTCAAACTTCACAATGACGCCATTCCTTTGCTGGTGTATTTGGCTGAGGACATCCACAAGTCGGATTTGGTCAGGTTGCAAGCTTGGACGGCTCTGGGTCAAATTGGGACTGTGGAGGCGATCGACATTTTGGTCAGCAATTTGATGACGGCTTGGGGAACTACGAGGCGCAATATCCTCCGCATCCTCTTGAAAATGCCCTCAGAAGTGGGTATAGAAGGGGTTCTAGACCGCATCGGCCGCAGCGGCTTGGAAACTCTCATCGAACAGGAGTTAATGTTTATCGGTCAAATTTATGCAGCTCTGGTAGATTTGTCTGGGGTAACAAGCTACGGCAATTTCTCGGCTCGGGAAGCCAACAGCACCGGGGAACCGGGGAACGATACGGCTCAATTGTTGCAGCGGGCTCTGGCGGGGTTGGAAGCTGATGCTAAGGAGCGGTGTTTTTTGCTGATGAAGTTTCTTTATCCGCTGGACACAGTACAAGCCGCTGCTTTCAACCTCGCTTCTGCTCAACCTTCTTTGGTTGCTAGGGGATTGGAAATTCTCGACAATACTGTGGATATAGCTAGGAAGCGATCGCTCATCAATTTGTTAGACCAACACTCGGAAAGAGAAAAATTGAGCAACCTCTCGGAATTGATGGTTTACAAACCTCTAGCCCCTAGCGATCGTTTGCGCCGCTTGCTAGAATTGCGCCACTTCCTTTCGGATTGGGCTTTGGCCTGCTGCTTTCACTTGGCGAGGGAAGCGCGCTGGAGTCTTACGGCTCAACAAACTCTCGTCTGTCTGCAGCACCCGACGGGTTTTGTCCGCGAAGCAGTGTTAGCCTATTTGAAAATAGCCTCGCCCCGGGCTTTGGTCGAATTGTTGCCCAGGCTGCAAAATGACCCCGATAATTTGGTATCCGCTCAAGTTGAAGAGATGATGGCAGAGTTGGGTGCTGGGGGAAAAAGGTAACATTAGTCAGTTGTCAGTTGGCAGTTGTTAGTTGTCAGTCAAGAGTCAAGCGTCAACTGTCAACCGTTGTTATTCCCCTTCTCCTTCCCCTTTTTAAGTTTAAATTAATCACTGCATCTCATTATGTTAACCAGCGTCGAACGCCTATTGTTTGTGAGGGAGGTTCCGATTTTTAAGGAACTGCGGGATGATTTTCTTGTGCGTCTAGCATCGGTCATGGATGAACTTTCGTTTCCTTCCAAGCACAGGATTTTTACGGAAGGACAAGAAGGTCGATCTCTCTATATTTTGGTATCGGGAACGGTGCGGGTGCATATAGGCGATCGGGATTTGGCACAGTTGAAAGCGGGGGCTTGTTTCGGGGAAATGTCGCTATTTGATGCAGAACCTCGATCGGCTTCTATTTCTACTCTCGAACAATCCGAGTGTTTGATGCTGACTCAAATGCAGCTATACGATGCGATTGATGAAACCCCGGGAATTGCTGTGAATATTATTCGCTTGCTGTCGCGCCGGATTCGGGAGTTGAATCAAAAGTTGAATGCTAAAGAGGCAATTATGCCTCCTACAGAGACTGTGAGAGTTCCTGAGATGCGATGAAATTAGGGAATTGGGAATTGTGTTTTTAGTTGATCGGTAATTCTGCACAATTTATCTTTTGTTAGGTGTGTACTGTGGACAATTTCTATGGGTAGGGTACACAATTTGCACCTTACAAATACCGACTACGAATACGCACAATTTCTCTGGTAGGGTGTGCAATGCCAGCCCAGTCAAGGTATTCCTTAGAATCCGTCATTTTTGGAAGAAAACCACTCACGAGGTGCAGTTTTACCTAAGTTCTTTACCAGTGGATGCTCAGCTTAATGGCCGTGCAAGTCCTCAACATTAGAGCATTGAAAACCAAGTTCATTGGAGTTTAGATGCGACTTTTAATGAATATACAGCAGATTCCATGTATATCTGGTACACTCTATTTAGTACATCAGCAGAAAAAATGAAAGCTTATGCGATCGAGTTTCGTAAAAAAATAGTTAAAGCCTATGAACAAGGTGATACATCAGTCAGGAAAGGAGCCACTCGTTTTGATGTGAGTAAAGCGTTTGTTCAAAAAATTTTAAAACAAAAACAAACGACTGGTCACGTTCAACCCAAAAAACAGGGTGGAAGCCTTAAAAGTGTGTTAAACTTGCGCCGGACTGAATTGACCCAGATGGTAGAAAAATATCCGGATAGCACGTTGTCAGAATATTGTGAATATTGGCTTATGAACTACAAGGAAGCTGTCAGTCCTAGCCGGATGTATCGTGAATTACAAAAAGAAAATTTAACGCGAAAAAAAAGACCATACGCAGTAGTCAGTCTGCCACTGAAAGAGTACAAATTCTGAGGTGTGAATATTGGGAAAAAGTGAAAAATATTGACCCTGACAACCTCGTTTTTTTGGATGAAATGGGCGTTTTATTGGGTTAACACTAACCCATGCACGTTCAATATGTGGTAATAGAGTCTACGATTTAAAACCATTCTATCGCGGCGCTCTCATTCACAGTTGTCGGAGCAATTAGCTTAAAAAAAGTAGTAGGATTGATGACACTAAATGGCTCAATGGATGGCAGAGCTTTTGAAGTCTTTATTGAACATTTTTTAGGGCAAAACTTATGGGAGGGTGCAGTAGTTGTTATGGATAATCCACCCGCTAACAAGCTGGGGACTATTGAACCATTGATACAAGCCGCGGGTGCTAGTTTACTGAACTTATCCCCCTCTTCTCCCGACTTCAATCCTATAGAATTATGGTGGTTGCAACTCAAATCTTTTTTACGTCAGTTTTCACCAACCACTACCAAGATGGTTGACATTTTACTGGCTACGACCGTTGATTTGGTCAATCCTAAGCACTTTAAAAACTGGTTTACAAGCTGCTACTGTAATTCATAAACCTGGAATCTGCTATAAATCCCGGGTTCGCTCGTTAAACAGTCCTCAGAATTTCGCTCTGGTAAGACGGATTGTCCTTAATGCGGTCAACCAAGAAACAACTCTCCAGCGTAGCCTGCGACAAAAAATCAAACGGGCTGCGATGAACAATGACTATATGATGCCAATTCTCAAATGCTTTTGTCAAGAATGATTGAGATGCTCTTACCCTGGTTG
Source organism: Microcoleus sp. S13_C5 (assembly GCF_036700845.1). Taxonomy (NCBI): domain Bacteria; kingdom Bacillati; phylum Cyanobacteriota; class Cyanophyceae; order Oscillatoriales; family Microcoleaceae; genus Microcoleus; species Microcoleus sp. S13_C5. The sequence goes on along the minus strand of NZ_JAUBPR010000044.1, from coordinate 35,234 downwards.
TATAGCCATCAACAGGTGAACAATATTATCAAGAACTTTCTCAGCTCAATCACAACTGCTTTCACGACTTTTTCAATGTATTTGCTCAAAAAAAATACTCAGAATATTTCAATCTAATTATCATGGATAATGGTAGCTTTCATAAAGCTCTCTTATTAGATTGGCATTACCATGTAATGCCACTATATTTACCTGCCTAGAGTCCTGAATTGAATCCGATTGAAAGATTGTGGGAACATACCAAAAAAAACCTCAATTGGGAAAATTATTCGAGTTTAGATCAACTCAAAGAACAGGTAGATATAATTATCAAACCTCTCACGAATGAAGAAGCTTTATCTCTCTGTGGTTGGGACTATATCCTTGAAGCTATATTAATGGCAGATTCATAGTGAATTGGTATTAGTTACTCATTATCAGATATTTTATTTCGCCAAGCTTCATAGTTATGGTAAATTCTCACAAATCATATAAGATTGCTATAGCAGAGCTATAGCTCAAACTAGGGCGCCGATCGAACCTCACCTCTAACTCTGCGAAATAACCCAAAGGCGGTAGCATAGTTTGGGAAACGGCATCAACTGAAGATGAACTTAGCGCCAGCAACAGTCCTGCAACAGGGCAAATACAAAATTAACGCGACTTTAGGCATAGGAGGGTTCGGCATCACTTACCGAGCTATCCACACCCATTTAAACCAAAGCGTCGTACTCAAAACCCTCAACGAAAGTCTGCGCCAACACCCAGAATCTGCCCAATTTCAGCAGCAGTTTATTGCCGAAGCCCAACGCCGATCGCGGTGTCAGCACCCCAACATGGTCAGAGTAATTGACTTTTTTGAAGAATCCGGACAGTCTTTTATTGCAATGGACTACATTCCGGGCCAAACTCTCGCTCAAATAGTCGAAACCGATCAGCCGCTGCCAGAAGCCCAGGCCCTCCACTATATTCGGCAAATAGCCTCAGCCTTAAGTACAGTTCACCAGAGCGGATTGCTGCACGGAGATATCAAGCCAGAAAATATTATCCGGCGAGCCGATTCTCACGTAGTAATGTTAATAGATTTCGGAATTGCCCGCGGCTTTACCGCCGGCACCAAACAAACCCACACTAAGTTGCTCTGCCCCGGGTACGCGCCGATCGAACAATACCTCTATGACGGTAAATGTACACCGGCCACTGACATCTACGCGATCGCAGCCACCCTCTACTACTTACTCTCCGGCGTGGCGCCCGTAGCAGCACCCCTGCGCGATCGCATTCCTTTGACTGAGTTACGGCAATTTCAGCCCAACCTCAGCCCAGGAATCGAGCGAGCCATCCTTCAGGGACTCGAAATCGACCCCCACAACCGCCCTCAGACAGTCGAAAATTGGCTCACCATGCTGCAAGAAACAGAACGAGTATCACTAAAAAGAAAAGGCAAGCAAAGTCTAAGATTGCCCGCACCTCCCCCGCCGCAGTTGACTTTTCTGGCGTTTGTCGTAACGGCTGCAATTGCAGGCTGGATGGGTTTTGACCTAGCATGGCACTACAACAGCACCAGTCTCAGCAATCGTCCCAAAATTGAATCCTTCCCATCTCTCGAAGATTTGCTCAAATCCCGCGATTTGTCAGGGCCGATGTTCGGACAGCCGTCTGTCGAAAGCAGCCCTCTCTACCCGATCGAACTCAACAAGCGCCCCAAACCCCCCTTAGACAGCAGAAACATTCCCGAACAGATAGATCCCTCAGAAACTAGCGCCGAACCTTCTGAGTCTCCAAACCAGGAAACTCCCGCCCCAGAGTCCAAAGCGCAACCTGAGCCATCCTCGACGCCCAAACCCCCACAGGAGCCTTCTGAGTCCCCCATTCCAGAGCCTCAAACCGGAATCGACTCTGCACCCCAACCAGAAGCCACACCAGTACCGGAAGTTGCACCCCTGCCGCCAGAACCGCCCGCCGTCCCCCCCCCGCCTGCCCCTGGGAGTGCTAGCGCTGAAACCGTGCCACCGTCGGAATCTCCGTCGCCAGTAATAGCGTCGCCGATCGAGCGATCGCCTGAGCCTGTGATACCGAGCCGCAGTGGCAACAATTCAGATAGTTCGATCGCACCTGATTCATCACCCCCTGTGGCCGAACCCACAGTGCCTTTTCCCGAACCGGCGACAAATTAGTATTGTTTTTGTTGGTTAAAAGAGCGGACAAATACTTGGTTTTATGAGTCAGCAAATATCTGCTCAGTAGTTGAGATAATAAGGCCCTACCTAGCCAACCACTATCTTCCAAAAACTTCCGTCGAATCTGAAAATCCCAACAGTCGCCGTCTGAGTTTATCAAATATTTCCTATTCCCTCTGCCATCCAAATGCCCGCAAAAAAATGCAGGACGGTGTTCTATTTTGATTTAAATTATGTTAGAATATGTGCGCGGCGCTGAGGTGGTGTGAGGTCGCGTATTAATACTGCCAAGCTGCAAACATTTTGGTACAAAGCAACCCCAACCTCGAATTTGAGCCAGTGCCAGCGAGGCTTCTGGGCTAAGCCGTGGCGCGTTAGACTGTTCTAACTCTCCACAATCCTATCCCCGACACTCGGAGTGGGAGTGTCAATTCCCCCAAACTTCCTTCCTTTGGGAACAAGCATCATCGGGGACAAGCAAGTTATAATTTGTTGCGGAAGCGCACAGAGATTTTTTATGAGTAAACCCCCAGTTCATGCTTTTTTTGTAGGCAGAGCACTTGCCGAAGCACTGTACGAGCAATTAGAAAGCGCAGCAACCAACGCTTTCTCTGAACTCGGCAAGTTTGACGCAGAACAAAGAGAACGCCTGCGACAGTTCACAGATCGAGTTGTGGAACGGGCTAATCGAGCTTCGGAGGAGGCGATGCAGACCAGAACTGGCACTGCAAGCACCACCACCATTCAAGACATCCATCCTGCAGATTTGCAAGCGACTATTGATGATCTGCGCGCCGAAGTGGCTCTGGTGCGATCGGAATTGCAGCGTTACCGCAGCAGTTTGCCCTAGCGATCGATTCGAGCACAACTATTATTTACTACGTGAGCGCATTGCTTTGCGCTCCTGCGCTCCTACTTTCAATCAAAGCAACAACATAAAATAAGCAATTTGGGAACCCAAGTGTCTGCTCTCCTTGATGACTCTGTTAATCGCCAGCGCTCCCCCAAGCACACTGGCGAAGCCGATGAGCAAAAAACTGCTAGTAAATCCTACAAAAGTAAAGCTTATCGCTGGAATCGCGAAAAATACTCCCGAAAGCGGCGCTTCTTCGACATTTGGGCCTTTGTCTTGCTCTGGCTGGCTTCCCTCTGGCTCGACAGCAAAAATTGGAGCTACTGGGGAGGCGTGACTGAAGAAAAGAAAGTTGCCAGACGCCGCTTTCAAGCTATCTGGGTTCGAGAAACACTCTTGGATTTGGGGCCAACTTTCATTAAAGTTGGGCAGTTATTTTCTACCCGCGCCGATTTGTTCCCGGCAGAGTTTGTCGAGGAACTTTCTAAGCTGCAAGATAAAGTGCCTGCTTTCAGCTACGAGCAGTTAGAGGTAATTGTTGAGCAAGATTTGGGCAAGACAGTTCAAGAACTCTACCGCAGCTTTGACCCAGTGCCCCTGGCTGCTGCCAGTCTGGGTCAGGTACACAAAGCTCAACTGCATTCGGGCCCGGAAGTGGTGGTAAAGGTGCAGCGACCGGGACTGCGGAAACTGTTCGAGATCGATTTGCAAATTCTTAAGGGAATTGCCCGCTACTTTCAAAACCATCCTAAGTGGGGCCGTGGTCGAGATTGGATGGGGATTTATGAGGAATGCTGTCGCATTCTGTGGCTGGAAATAGACTATCTCCATGAAGGCCGCAATGCTGATACTTTTCGCCGCAATTTTAGCAACTGTGACTGGGTGCGGGTGCCAAGGGTTTATTGGCGGTACGCGGCTCCGCGAGTGCTGACTTTGGAATACCTGCCAGGGATTAAAATCAGCCACTACGAAGCTTTGGAAGCGGCCGGTATCGATCGTAAATTAATCGCTCAGTTGGGGGCAAAAGCTTATTTGCGCCAGTTGCTCAACGACGGCTTTTTCCACGCTGACCCACACCCCGGCAACATCGCTGTTAGTGCTGACGGTTGTCTGATTTTCTACGATTTTGGCATGATGGGGCAAATCCAGTCGAACGTCCGCGAAGGACTGATGGAGACGCTCTACGGCATTGCTTCCAAGGATGGACAGCGGATTATGGATTCTCTGATCAATTTGGGAGCTTTGGTGCCTACGGGTGATATGAGTCCGGTGCGCCGCAGCATCCAGTATATGCTGGACAATTTCATGGACAAGCCTTTTGAAAATCAGTCTGTGAGCGCGATTACTGACGACCTTTACGATATTGCCTACAACCAACCTTTTCGCTTCCCAGCTACTTTTACTTTTGTAATGCGAGCTTTTTCCACAATCGAAGGGGTGGGCCGAGGTTTAGATCCCGAGTTCAACTTTATGGAGGTGGCACAACCTTTTGCCATGCAGCTTATGACTAATGGAAATGGCCATGATACAAGTAGCAGCATTTTTAACGAAATCGGTCGTCAGGCGGCTCAGGTGAGTTCGAGTGCTTTGGGTTTGCCCCGCCGGATTGAGGAGACTATTGATAAACTCGAACAGGGAGATTTGCGGATTCGCGTCCGTTCTGCAGAAACAGAGCGCTTGCTCCGTCGCATGAGCAGCGCTCAAATGGGCACGAATTATGCTTTGCTGATGAGTGCTTTTACTTTGTCGGCGACAATTTTGTTTGTCAGCAATCAAGTCTGGCCGGCTGTCGCTGTGGCACTGCTGGCGGCGGGTGCAGGGTTTGCTATGCTGCGTTTGTTCAAGCGGATCGATCGTTTAGACAGAATGTCATAATTGTGCAATTTAGGATTTGAAATTTCAGGTTTGAGATTTCTCGCCAGCCAAAATTTGACATCAAATGTTAAGTTTTGGCTGGCTGAGCACAGATTGCTGAAATTTACAACAATTATGCGCTTTGAGGCTAAAAACCCGTTTGCTGCCTAGATTTCTCGCCAGCCAAACCTCTCTAATTTTGGGTAGAAATCCAGTTTTTTTTTGCACGTGCTGCTGAATTTACTGGATTTACCAAAATTTTAAGATGGGATTAGCATCATACGATCTACAATATGAGGTCAAGGAAGTGCAATTTTTCCAAAACTCGAGATCGCGGGCTGCAGGATTTCAAGTCCGTTCGGGATTTAAGTTTTGGAATAAAAAATTGCACCCCATTAAATCAAGCTTTCAAGTTCGATGAGTCCAATCACCCAATCTATGAAACGCTCTTTCGCAGGTAAGACAGACACAGGGCTAGTTCGTTCCGTAAATCAGGATTCGTACTACATAGACTCTGACGGGCGATTTTTCATAGTGGCCGATGGAATGGGAGGACACGCCGGAGGTCAAGAAGCCAGCCGGATTGCGACTCAGGCGATTCAATCTTATTTGCTCGAACATTGGGAAGGGCCAGAGGATTCTCCGTTGTTGTTGGAAAAGGCTTTTTTAATTGCCAATCAAGCAATTTTGACGGATCAGCTCGACCACCCGGAGCGTGCTGATATGGGAACTACGGCTGTGGTTCTAATGTTTAGGGATGAGGGCAGACCCTGGTGCGCTAATATCGGGGACTCTCGCTTGTACCGACTGCACGGATCTCGCTTGGAACAGATTACTGAAGACCAGACTTGGGTGGCTCAGGCTGTGAAAAGAAAGGCTCTAACTCCTGACCAGGCTCGCACTCATCCTTGGCGTCACGTTTTGTCCCAGTGTTTGGGCCGCGATGATTTGCGGGAGATAGATATTTTGCCGGTGGACGTGCAGCCTGGGGATCGCTTGCTGCTCTGCAGCGATGGCTTGACTGAGGAACTTTCCGATCCTTTGATTGCTTCGCCTCTGAAGTCGATTCGCGCCTGCGAGGGCGCTGCAAATGCTTTAATTCAAGCAGCGAAGGATAAAGGTGGACGCGATAATATTACTGTGGTGATCGTGACGATCGACCTCAAATAATATTCGATCGCCCTCACGCACCCGAATCTAAAATCGAAAAATCGAAAAAGTGAACAATCTAAAATCTAAAATCTAAAATCTAAAATTGAATGACCCGCGTTATCGGTTTGATCAGCGGCACGTCGGTGGATGGCATTGATGCTGCTTTGGTGGATGTGGTCGGTTCCCAAACAGACTTGAAAGTGCAATTGGTGGCCGGCAAGACTTTCCCTTATCCTGCTAATTTGCGATCGCAAATTCTCTCGGTTTGCAGTGGCTCAGCTTTGTCAATGGCTGAACTAGCGGAATTAGATGATGCCATCGCCCAAGAATTTGCCACGGCGGCATTGACAATTCAATCAGAATATGATAAAGCCGAATTAATCGGCTCTCACGGTCAAACCGTCTACCACCGACCTGCTGGGAAAGCCCACAAAGATAGCGCCGATGCGTTAATGGGCTACAGCTTGCAACTCGGGCGGGGCGCGCTAATTGCTGAATTGACAGAAATTACTACTGTGAGTAACTTTCGCTCTGCCGACATTGCAGCAGGGGGTCAAGGAGCACCTTTAGTTTCAATAGTTGATGCCTGCCTGCTGGCGGAACCCAACCTCAGCCTCTGCATCCAAAATCTGGGCGGAATTGGCAATGTTACCTATCTCCCCGCCAGAGGAAAAGGAGGAAACAATGACGAGTCTGAGATTTTCAGTCTTGGGGATGGCATATCGGGCTGGGATACAGGCCCGGCGAATTCCCTGTTAGATTTGGCAGTACAGCACTTCTCAGGGGGCACTAAAACGATCGACGAAGGTGGAGCTTGGGCGGCATCGGGAACTCCCTGTCAAGCTTTAGTCGAGGATTGGCTCGCATCAGAGTTCTTCCGCCAAGCACCGCCGAAATCAACGGGGCGAGAGCTATTTGGTGTAGACTATTTTGACCGGTGTTTGGTCGAGTCCCAAGGTTACAACCTCAGTCCTGCTGACGTACTGGCTACTCTGACAGAACTGACTGTTGCCTCGATCGTTCACAGTTACCAAACTTTCTTACCGGCTATGCCCGATCGAGTTTTACTATGCGGAGGCGGCAGCCACAATCTCTACTTAAAACGCCGATTGCAATCTCAATTGCATCCAGTGCAAGTGTTGACTACTTCTGAGGCAGGCTTAAATGTAGATTTTAAAGAGGCGATCGCTTTCGCGGTTTTAGCCACATGGCGGGTTCGGGGAATTCCCGGCAATCTGCCTCAAGTTACTGGTGCCCGGGCACCGGTACTTTTAGGAGAAATTAACTCTTGTTGGCACAGTTGGGCGTGATAGCATAGAGTCTGAGGGACAACGGCTGTGCGTTGTTGCACCAGCATTGTAGCCAGCAGGAAAAGCATAGGAACAGCACTGTGGCTCACACGTTTTTAATGGAATCTGGCCAATGGACGCTCGAAGGAAGCTGGATTGAGCGCAATGGCGTGCCAATTACGGTTAAAGGCAAAACTTTAGTGAGCTGGAACCGAACAGATTGGTTCAGTATGGTGACCAAGCTCGTATTTCCTGGAGGCGATCGCGAAGAGATTATTTTGCAGTACCGAGGACACCTCAACAGCGATGAACGGCAGTATACTTTTGTACTCCAACACAGCGAACTCGCCCGCGTCGAGGGCGAAGGTTGGATTGCTCCGCAGTCGATCGTCCAGCGTTATTGGGTATTGGGAGACGAACGCCAGCGACGGACGGGTTTTGATACCCTTCACCGCGTTGATGACAACCGATACTACCAATCTAGTGGTATCATGTCTGGTCATTACTTGACGAGTACAATGGAAGCAACTCTCGAACGTCAGGGGGAATAACTCTTTCTAGACTCCACAGTTGCCAGTTCTAGGGATTGATGTGAAAACAGAAGGTTTTGCTAGTCGGAGGTCGCGCTCAGATGTCCGACTAGCGCCATTGTTGTCGAACCTCCTCGGCTGCAACTAAAGACAAATATATTGAATTTGTTAAAATTTTTAATTGGTTAAAAAATTAACACTTATTATTAATAGTTATTCAATTTTAGAGTCGAGGCGCGATAAATTATTTTTGCGCTCTCCTGTGGTTGATCGACAAACTCCTTAGCTCGACTCTGCAATTCGAGCGAAATCCACAAAGAAACTGTCCAATTTTCCTCAAGTCTCTATACAGGGCTTCTACCTTCTGCCTTCGAGTGACGCCCCATCACCCCCAACTCCTTTCCGCCTGAGGGAAGAGAGTAAGAGACGGAGGTCGCCGACTGCGACTCTTTGCTACTCAACACCTGGGTTAGGTTCTAAACCCCAGTGATGTTTCAGAAAATGGCGATACATGGTTTCCCGCAGCATCATTTGCTCGTAAAGCTTGACCAAAAACTCCTGAGCTTGTTCACGGCTCATGTCACTTACCTGTGTTTTGAAGGAACACAGGCTAAATTGCTGTTCCAAAGACAATTCGGCTGGTTGGCTCATGACTTTGACTCCTCTGTAAGTAAAGGTGACTTAAAAGTGAACACCTGGATTAACCAGATTTGTAAGTTGTTTCAGCTATCGACCGTTGGTTTCGGGATGCCCGATGGCCCATCTGGCTTTAGTCTATATTACAAAAGGTAACAATCATTTGACAAAATTACCCTATGTCCTAAGAAATAACTTACTTAGGGATAGAGATGGCGAGATGTCTGCAAAAGTTCCTTCCGCAGGCATATACAAGTGTATCTACTTGTCAAGAGAAAAAAGGCTCAGTACGAACCAAAAGAATTGAAGCCCTTTATACCAAATCCGGCGGAGATTCTCTCCGCGAGGGGGAGAAGGGGAGATCAGAAGAGCAGGAGACGAGGAGATTGGAAGATGGGCAGAGGGGGAGATGGGGAGATGGGGAGATGGGGAGATGGGGAGATGGGGACAATTTCTTTTTCTGTGTTCTCCCTTCTCCCTTCTTGCTTTTAACTAATTCGAGGAGCCGCCATCCTGCGGTGGAGTGGCGATTCCGGGTCTGATATTGGGAGCAGCGGGTGCAGGCGAAACAGGAGGAATACCCTGATTTGCCCCGGAGTTGCTAGGCTGCCCAGGAGCCGGGATAGGGGATTGAAACTGATTCGGATTGAACTGCTGCTGCCCAGGAGCCGGGAGAGGAGATTGAAACTGATTTGGATTGAGCTGCTGCTGCCCGGGAGCCACACGAGACGGCAGGGGTTGACCGGAATTGCCGATCGCAGGTGTCGCAGGAATGCCAGAATTGGGAAGCGAGGAATTTGGCAGCGAGGAAGGAGCCGAACTAGGAAGAGTTGCCAGGGCAACTCGATCGCCCCCTACCTCTCTCAATTTGTCTAAAACCTCGACAACTTTGGCATATCTAGCATTCTGAGGAGCGTACAGTACCATCAACCCCGCAGGATTTCTGCTTTGGAAACTCTTTAAAACTCGATCGAGTTGTTGATAATTAACAGGCAATTGGTCGATATAAGTTTGCCCGAAATCGTCAATGCTGACAATCAGCATCTCTCGCATCTGCGTTTGTCCCGTCTTCGCTTTAGGCAAATCGACATTAATTGCTTGCTGGCGAGTCAGTTGCAAAGCCGCCAGCAGAAAAAACGTCAGAATGCAAAATATCACGTCAATTAAAGGCACCAGTTCTATCCGAGCCTCTTCAGCAGGAGTATCTAAGTGAATCTTCATCCGTTCTCCTTGGTTCTAATTATTAGAAGGTGCATCTTCAGCCGGATCGGAACCTTTCAATTTCGGCTCCCGATTCCGCTCTCCCGATTCTTGAGAATTGAGAGAACGCCTGTTCAAACCATCGGCACCAAAAGAAGAATTGCTGTACTCTGCACCAGGTGCTCGACCCTTAGCATTAACCGTCGGCCAGTATTGCCTGTAAAGCAATTCCAGTTCATTTCCAGCTTTGCGAAATATTTTTGCCTGGTTGAACAAAAAAGCTTGAAATATCCGATAAAACGCCAAGGTAAAAATTGCTACTATCATCCCAGTAGCAGTCGTGGTCAGCGCCTCGCTAATCCCCAAAGTTACCCCAGTTGTTGCCGACGTGCCGATGTCGCCCAGACGGATAGAACTGAGCGAGTTAATCAAGCCCAGAACTGTTCCCAGCAAGCCCAGCAAAGGGGCTAGAGCGATCGTAGCTTCTAAGATTTTGTCACCGCGACGCATCGAAGCCAACTCTTCATCGGCTGCCGCTTCCAGTGCGAGTCGAAATAAGTCTGGTTCAGGATTGTACAGGCGCAGCGGTGCAGATAGAAATCGCCCGATCGGCTGTCGGTTAGCTTGTCTGGCAATCTCGTTAGCCGCCCCCCAATCGCTGCGAGCCGCTTCCAGAATACGGTTAACTATCTGCTTTTCTTTGCTCAGGAGGCTTGCCCAAAACCACAAGCGCTCGATAATGGTACTCAAAGATAAAATCGATAACACCAACAGGGGCCACATGGCGGGGCCGCCTTTCTGAAACAGTTCTTGAATATTCACAATATTTTTGCTCCTGCAGTACCCACTAACTTTTGCTTCTGTTCTACTTTTTTTAACAAATCTAAGGCCATTTAATTTTAGCTATTAATGTACTCAGGACTTACGCACTCGCGACTAAAGAAAGCCGGTTTTGCGAAGGGGGCATCCGGGTGCAACGAAGTATTTTCGTCGAGGAAACCCGGTTCCTGGGTAAGCCTTGGTACTGTTTTTTAGTGCCTATGGGTGATGGGCGGCGACTTCCTCACAATTCCTCTAAGTCTTGACACATATCTTGCAGTGACTGGTGTTGAAGGCGGCGCGAAGAGCGGCGATATTTTTTAGTTTGCAGCTTCGGTTCGTAATGCTGGGTACCATCCGACTTGGTTTGCTGCTTCAAACTCGATTCGGCGCTACTAGAGTTTTGCTCTTGTTGCTGGCGGACGATCGCCTCTTCGAGAAACTGCAAGTAATATTCATACCGCTCCCAACCGCCGCGCACGACACAGTTAGGCTCGTCTCGGTGCGAACAATCACTAAATTGGCAGCTACCCACAGCCAGCCTCTGGCGTGCTTCTGGGAAATATTGAGCTAACTCGGACGGATCGCATTCGAGAGCCGGCTGATTAAAGCCCGGAGTATCGGCCAAAAGTCCGCCGCCGGGAAGTTCAAATAATTCTACATGGCGAGTCGTGTGGCGCCCGCGGCCGAGTTTGCCGGAAACAGCGTTCACTCGCAGATTCAGCGCCGGGATCAGTTGGTTGATCAAGCTGGACTTGCCAACCCCAGAAGGGCCACAAATTACCGTTATTTTCCCTTGCAAGTGCCCCAGAAGGAAGTTCGGCAACGGGCCATGTACGGGCTTTAACGGATGTAACGGATCGACCGAATTTGCAAGCAGGGGATTCTCCTCAAAAGTCACCCTAGATCCCTCTCTTTTCTCCGTTAAGTCATGGGAAGCTGGTTTTTGAGCCAAAACTTCTTTTTGAGCTTCTTCCGTGGCTTCCTGGACTCCTGCGCCGCTGCGGACGCTAATAAACATTGGTTCGTAGCCCCAGCCTGAAAGCCGATCGCGCCACTGTTCCAACTCTTGGGGCGTGACCAAATCGCATTTGTTCAGGCACAAACTCACCTCTAAACCTGTAGATTCGGCCTTGACTAAAAACCGAGTTAATGATGCGGGATCTAAGTCGGGTTCAGCAAGGGCAAAAACAAGGAGAATGCGATCGGCATTAGCTACAGGTGGGCGGTTGAGTTCTGTTTGGCGCGGGAACACTTCAGAAATTACACCCCGGCGGTCAGTCCAGTCCGGTTCATCTACCACCACGTGATCGCCCACCATCACCTGTTGGCCAATTTTTTTCAGTCGAGTGCGACGAGTGCACAGGAGAGTCGGAGAATCAGCGAGGGGAGCATTTTTCCCGTCAATGGAGACTTCGGGATCTAACCTCACTTGGTAGAAGTTAGCCTGAACAGCAATTACAGTACCGACAATCGAGGGTGAATTCAGGCTCATCCTGCTTCCTTGTCTTCTGGGCGCTGCACTTTCATTGAAAAAAAGCCCGACTCCGGCTCATCCGCGACAAATTGCGTTTCCAGAATCTGGTAGCCTTCCATTTTGAGACTATCGGGCACTTGTTCGATCGGCTCCCCAGCATCCAGCCACACCTCCAAAACAGCACCCGGTGCCATTTGCTCCAAGCGCAGTTTAGTGCGGACAAAATTCAGAGGACACGGAGTACCCCGCAGATCGATTTTGGCATCTGGGGATTTGGGATTTTCAATTTTCGATGTTGAATTCATAATGCTTTTTGCAATCTCAAATCCTGAAAGCCTTAGTTTTTTAAACAAGTTGCCTGGAAACTGGAGAATCTAAAATTTTGTGTCCAATTGGACACAGACTATTATTCTTTCTGAAAAAAGTGAGCGCAATTGCGCTCACTTTTTTGAGCGCTGCTGAAACGCAATGCCCAGGAAGCGTCCCACCTGAGATTTTTGTGAGCAATTGCACACAAATTTTTGACCGATACTGAAACAAATTGCCTGGGAATCCTAAAACAGGAAAATTTGACACCCATGGGTGTCAAAAATTGCTTATTTCTGAAACAAATTACCCAGAAATCCTTCCAAGCCGCCTTTACCGGTACGATCGCCCTTCAGCTTAGCAAGCTGCATCAGCAATTCCCGTTCTTCAGCCGTCACCTTAGTCGGAATGTCAATAGACACCGTAATCAAATGATCGCCGCGACTGACCGGATTTCCTAACCGAGGCACCCCTTTTTTCTCCAAAGTCAGAACAGTATTAGCCTGAGTTCCGCTAGGAATCAACAATTCCGTCGGCCCGTCTACGGTTTCCACTTCCAACCGGCACCCTAAAATTGCTTGCAAATAACTAATTTTAACTTCCGAGCTAACGTTAGTGCCCTCGCGCTTAAATAGGGGGTCTTCATTTACGGCCAAGAACACGTAAAGATCCCCGGGCGGCCCACCCAGTTTGCCGGCATCCCCTTCATTGGAAACGCGCAAGCGAGTACCGTTGTCAACCCCAGCCGGAATTGTGATTTTCAGCTTTTTCATCACTTCTTTCTGGCCTCGGCCGCCGCAAGTTTCGCACTTATCCTCAATCACTTGCCCGGTGCCGTTGCAAGTAGGGCAAACTGAAACTTGAGTAAAGCTGCCGAAAGGAGTGCGAGTAGCGCGTCGGACTTGACCACTGCCGGTACAAGTCGAGCAAGTTTGGGGTCGGGTTCCCGGTTTCGCGCCAGTCCCGGTGCAAGTTTCGCAGGTTTCTAGATGCTTGATGCGGAGTTCTTTTTCCCCACCAAACACTGCTTCCCGAAAATCCAGCCGCAAATCGAGGCGCAAATCGTCTCCGCGCACCGGCCCGCTGCGCCTGCGACCTTGCTGTTGTTGGCCGACACCTCCCTGAAAGCCCTGAAAGAAGCTTTCAAAAATATCGGCAAAGCTGTCACCAAAGTCTTGGAACCCAGGCGCGCCTGCACCGCTGACCCCGGCTTCGCCGAAACGGTCGAAACGGGCGCGGGTTTCTGGTTCTGAGAGTACCTCGTAGGCGCGGTTAATTTCTTTAAACCGCTCCTCAGCACCGGATTCTTTGTTGACATCTGGATGGTACTTGCGAGCTAGGCGGCGGTAAGCACGCTTAATTTCTTCTTTGTCTGCGCTGCGAGAAACGCCTAATATTTCATAGTAATCACCGGCCATAGAGCTGCTTGCCTGGAGGTAAATAACAAAAAGTGTACGAAAAAGAAACGGGCGACCTTTCCTGAAATTACAGATTAAAAATCAAAAATTCTCATTGTTAATTTTTAACTTTTAATTTTTAGCTTTTCAGTTTTAAAGGAAAGGATTCATATCATCAACTTCTGGTTCGGGAACCTTCTGTTTTTGTTTTGACTGTGGACTTGGCTGTGGACTTGGCTGTGGATTTGACTGTCGTTTTGACTGTCGCTCCGGCTTTGATTCCGGCTTTGATTCCAGCTTTGGTTCCGGCTTTGGTTCCGGCTTTGGTTCCGGCTTTGGTTCCGGCGCCACCAGCAACTCTTCTTTCAGCAAAATGCTGTCGTCGTCCGCTTTAACCTCTTCTGGTTCTGATGATTCTACTTCTGACATCATCTCGCTTTCAACAACAGATCCTGACGGGGCTGCCCCGCTGCGGGCTTGGTCGTAGACTGCTGTCCCCAGCGAGTATAGCAGTTGCTTGAAAGATTCGATTACGGGCGTGAGTTCCTCGATTGTGATGTCGGGGTTAGTCATCGCTGCCCGCAAGGCTGCTGCGGCTGTTTCCGCTTCGGCCTTAAGGTCGTCGCTCAGCAGTTGCGCGTTGGTTTTTAAAGTTACACCACAATTATAGACGAGCGAGTCAGCTTGATTTTTGAGTTCGACGAGTAGAGCGCGCTTGATGTCCTCGTCGGCGTAAAGTTCGGCTTCTTGTCGCATCCGCTCGACTTCGGTTTCGCTCAATCCCCCTGTATTGGAAATTTGGATGCTTTGTTCTTTTCCGGTTCCCTTGTCTTCAGCAGCCACTTTGAGAATCCCGTTGGCATCGATTTCAAAGGTAACTTCGATTTGAGGTACGCCGCGGGGAGCTGGGGGAATGCCTTTGAGCAGGAACTTGCCGAGACTTTTATTGTCTTTAACCAATGCCCGCTCGCCTTGGAGCACGTGAATTTCTACCGAGGTTTGCCCGTCTGCCGCCGTGCTGTACATTTGCGATCGGCTGGTGGGAATAGTGGTATTGCGCTCGATTACTTTGGTGAACACCCCGCCCAAGGTTTCGAGCCCCAGGGAGAGCGGCGTCACATCAAGCAGCAGCAAGTCTTTGACTTCACCACCCAACACCCCGGCTTGAATTGCCGCCCCTACCGCTACAGCTTCGTCGGGATTGACTGATTTATCGGGAGAAACGCCCCCAAAATACTTGCTAATTGCCTTTTGAACTGCCGGAATCCGGGTTGAGCCTCCCACTAAAATAATTCTGTCTATGTCTTTGGGGGTCAAACTTGCGTCTTTGAGGGCTTGAGTCACCGGATCGATCGTCGCTTGCACCAAATGAGCCACCAGTTTTTCAAACTGAGCTTTGGAGAGTTCCATTTCCAAATGCTTCGGCCCTTTCTCGTCAGAGGAGATGAACGGCAAATTGATTGAGGTGGATTCGCGGTTGGAGAGTTCGATTTTTGCTTTTTCCGCAGCTTCTCGGAGGCGCTGCAAGGCCATTTTGTCTTGTGAAAGGTCACTGCCTTCTTGAGTGCGGAAAGCTTCTACCAGCCACTGGACTATGCAGTCGTCAAAGTCATCTCCTCCGAGATGGTTGTTACCAGAGGTAGCGTTGACTTCAAAAATTCCGTCTCCCAGTTGCAGGATCGAAACGTCGAAAGTACCGCCGCCCAGGTCAAAGACCAAGATTTTCTGTTCTATATTTTGCTTGTCCAGCCCGTAGGAAAGCGCTGCCGCTGTCGGTTCGTTGACGATCCGCAGGACTTCTAGGCCCGCGATCGTACCGGCGTCTTTAGTAGCTTGCCGTTGGGCGTCTGTGAAGTAGGCTGGCACTGTAATCACGGCTTGTGTAACAGTTTGTCCCAAATAAGCTTCAGCATCTTGCTTGAGCTTTTGGAGTACCATTGCCGAGATTTCTTGGGGAGTGTGAACCTTGTTCCGAATTTGGACGTTAACGGTATCGTCTTTGCCTTTTATGCAGGTATAGGGAGTTCGGGCTCGTTCTTCTTCCGTGTCGTCCCACCGCCGTCCGATAAATCGTTTGATACTGTAGACAGTATTTACAGCATTAGTTACAGCTTGCCGCTTGGCCAATTGACCTACTAAGCGATCGCCCGCCTTGCCGAATCCTACTATACTCGGAGTTGTGCGGCCGCCCTCGGAATTGGCGATCACGACGGGTTTACCGCCCTCTAACACAGCTACGCAACTGTTAGTTGTGCCTAAGTCAATTCCAATAATTTTTCCCATAGCGCCTCATAAAACTTTGTGGGATGTTTGGAAACCTCCAACTACAAGTTGGGGGAGGAAAAACGACTCAGCTTGTTTAAACAAGCATTACCAGACTAGATTTGTAGGAAATAAACTTAATGTCCTAAGGCAATATCAAAGACTGGTAAAAACATTTTTCAGAATTTTTGGATAAAGCGCTGACCTGCTTTTAGTCATCTTTAATTAAGAAGTTGGTGAGTCTGCCACCTTGGAACCCCCGAATTCTATTCGGGGGTCAGTGACTTTGAGGAATGCAGTAGCTTGTATCCCGATTAACCTTCCGAACTATCGGGATTTTCATCTGAGGCTACCACAGATAGCCCAGCCGCTGCAACTTTCACTTTGGCGTGCCGCAAGACGCGATCGCCCAGAATGTAGCCGCGTTCTAGTTCTTGGATAATTGTTCCTTCCTCGTGTTCGTCAGTTGGCTCGCTCAGCAGAGCTTCGTGGAGGTTGGGGTCAAACTGTTCACCTTCGGGGCGCATCGGAGAAACCCCGATTTGCTTGAGGCCGTCTACCATTTGCTTGTAAACGCTTTGGTAGCTTTTGTGAATGTTCATTTCGCCATCGGTTTGCGGCTTGATGTGCGATCGAGCGCGCTCGAAATTGTCGATTACCGGCAACAGGGGTTTGATCGTGACACACCTTGCCTGTAAATCTAACTCTTCTTTTTCCTTTTGGGTGCGCCTGCGGAAGTTTTCAAAATCTGCTGCTAGGCGGAGATTTTGATTTTTCAGTTCTTCTAGTTGAGCGGATGCCGCTTGCAACTGAGTTTTTAAAGCCTCTTTTTCATCGTTTGCCTGGGCCAGTTCCTTCTTCCAAGGCTCCGCCGCGTCTGCAGTCGGACTGTTGGTTGAACTGCCGGTGACGGTAGGCCCCGATGCGTTTGCTGGGGTGCGATCGCCCTGAGCACTTTGATAAGCTCGAGCAAGTTCGAGCTCCCAATCCGCCGATTCGTTCGAGTTTCCTGATGCCGCCGGATTTTCGCTTGCCATTGGCGCACCCTCTGGGGTGGTTTCCCCAGTTGAGTTAGGATCTTGATCTTGCTGTTTTTCCTCGTCAATCATAAAAGCTGCGCGACAGAACCCTATTAATTCTAGCAGATACAGTTAACTCGGTAAATCTATAGGACTCGAATTGACTGTGTATGGCACAATGTGAAAAGAGGAAAACTCGCCAGCTCTGGAGACATTGCTCAAAGCTTTCCCTAAAATATTCAAAGGCTCGTTTAGATATTTACGTATAATATGGCAGCAATAGGGGCCACCCAACGTTTGTTGGTTCCTGATTTTTAATTAACGCGATCGCATTTACAACAATTTTTATAAGTATATTTTGCTGTTAAGTCTACTACCAAATTTCCCACTTAAAAGGCTGGATGTTTCTAGGTTTGATTAAAACGATAGGGGCTTAAAATTATCATCGGTCAGGCTGTTTTAGTTGCAATCTGACGCTGGCACTTTTTACCATTTTCTGAGTTTCCCAAGTCTGGAGAAAAAGGAATTTGTATGGAGTGAGTAAGTAAGTAGTTAGGTGTGTGCTTGTGTAACTCAGATACTAAGTTGTTAATTTTGATGCGAATTGGGGCTGTGGTTTTTCTGATTCAATAACGCCGAAGTCGCTTGAAATCTCGATTTTTGGTCAGCCAAATGATAGACATTAGCTGTCTGGCAGAGGTAATTATCTGTAGATTAGACTGATATCTAATTGGCTGCTTTCCAACATTTATGAACCGTTAAGCTTACGTCACAAAGGTTCAGAGACCAAACTAGAATCAAAGTAATATTTACTGCTCCAAAACTAGAGTTGCTCAAAACTTGCCCTGGGAACTGATGCAGCCGACGATCGGGAAGTGACCGATCGCAGATAATTAATCAAAATATATTTCAAAATGGCGATCCAAGCTTTCGGAAAAGCTATCATCACAGAACATAGGTCATCTTTAATTTAGTACAGCTAAGCGCGCCACCACGGGCGGTGTAATTTGAGCAAACAGTTTGGGAAAATAGAATTAGCCTGGGAAGGGCACACACCCCACCCCGCTTTTCTCTCCCGGTACGGGGAATCCCCAAGTGATGTGTCCTGACGCTATAACGAGAGTATCCCCCAAGTTAATCAGGTAAGTAAGCAACTTAGCACTCAACGAACAAGATTTGATTGCAAGCACCGGCAAATCCCTCCAACATCTCGTCAATTTGTGGACGAAGCTTAGAGGGGACTTCGAGCTTACACTTGAGAGATAGGGATTGAGCAAGAAAATGATAGCTGATCCATAAGCAAAGAATACGAGGGTTAAAACCCCGCCTTGGTTTTCCTCTCAGCACTCTTTGTGACTGAGTTTCCCACCTATTGAGTGTTTTTTATGACTAGCACATCCCCGCTTCGCTCCAACACATCCATAGTTTCTGTGAGCCAATTTACTCCGGCTCTCACCAAGATGATTCTGTCGGGTTACGTCAACGGCGAGCAAGTGAAGCAAGCTCAAATTGAAAGCCAGAAGTCCGGCAAGCGTTTGACGGAGGTATTAGAAGCACTTACCGGGCAGCCATTACCCCCAGAATTGCTGCGACTTTACAAGAAGCAGCAGATGTTTGAACGGAAGATAGTCTACGGCGTTGAAGCATTTGACCCGGAGATGAGCGAAATGTCTAACGAGCAACTCGGAGTTATGCTCGAGGCGTTGAAGATTTCGATCGACATTTGTCACCAAGGTCGGTTTTTACCCGTAGCAAAGACTGAAACTGAGCCTGCGGCGGTTTTAGTGGCAATGGTAGATCCCGACAACCTCAACGCGATAGAAGATTTGCGGCGGATTTTACAGCCTCACGGCTTGGCTTTGCAGCGACGGGTGATTACGCCAGACGACTATCAGGACATAACTTCTGCCTATCAAGACGACCAAGTTAAGAGGGAAGCTAAAAAAGCTGAAATCGAAAAGCAGAGAAAGATGGATTTAGGGGAGGGAGATTTTGGCGAGCTCTCGCTAGAAGAGGAGAGTAGCGACCAAGAAGACCTCGCTAACACCTTGGACGATGCAGAGGCTGCTCCCGTAATTAAGGCCGTCAATATCATTTTGGCTAAAGCTTTGTCGGAAAAGGTGTCTGACATCCACGTAGAACCTCAAGAAGAATTCATGCGGATACGGATGCGGAAAGACGGGGTGCTGCAAGAGTATTTCCGGTTTCCCAAGCAGGTAGTCGCATCGATTACGGCTCGTTTCAAGATTATTGCCAACCTGGATATTGCCGAACGCCGACAAGCTCAAGACGGCCGCATCCGCCGGGTATTTGAGGGACGCACGGTGGATTTCCGGGTGAACAGCTTGCCTTCCCGGTACGGCGAAAAAATCGTGCTGCGGATTTTGGACAGTTCCAGCACTCAGTTGGGTTTGGGTTTGTTAATCTCCGACGAAGAAACTCTGGCTTTAGTGCGAGAGAGTGCTAGCCGTCCGTTCGGACTGATTTTGGTGACGGGGCCGACGGGTTCGGGCAAGTCAACTACTCTGTACTCGATTCTGGCGGAACGGAACGATCCGGGGGTTAATATCAGTACGGCGGAAGACCCGATCGAATATGCTTTGCCAGGAATTACCCAATGTCAAGTAATTCGGGAAAAAGACTTGACTTTTTCCAACATTCTGCGGGCATTTTTGCGGCAAGACCCTGACGTGATGCTGGTGGGGGAAACGCGGGACAAGGAAACGGCAAAAACGGCTCTGGAAGCTGCTTTGACGGGACACTTGGTGCTGACGACGCTGCACACGAACGACGCAGCCGGGGCAGTCGCGCGTTTGGCAGAAATGGGCGTAGAACCGTTCATGGTTTCTGCCGCTCTGTTGGGCGTGTTGGCTCAGCGTCTGATGCGGCGCGTTTGCGACAAATGCTGCATTCCTTACCAGCCTACTGCAGCAGAACTCGGCAAGTACGGTCTGTCGGCTTCTCAAGAAATTGATCTGACTATTTACAAAGCCAACACTATACCGGTGGAGGAAAGGAAGGAACTGGCAGAACGCGAGCAACTTTGTCGGAAGTGCGGCGGCCTAGGCTACAAAGGACGGGTAGGGGTTTACGAGTTCCTGAAAAATACTGAGCGGCTTCAAACTCTGATCACTCAAGGAGCTCCCACAGAGCAAATTAAGGAAGCAGCAGTAGAAGAAGGGATGAAAACCTTGTTGGCTTACAGCTTGCAGTTGGTGCGGGAAGGCGCGACTACTTTTGAAGAAGTCGAGCGGGTGACGTTTACTGACTCTGGCCTGGAGGCTGAAATGAAAGCCAAACGCAAGCAGGGGCTTACCTGCAAAACTTGTCAGGCGGAATTGAAGCCGGAGATGCTGGATTGTCCGTACTGCTTGACACCACGCTTTTTGGATTGATTCAGCAGTTAACTGTTGACTGTTAACTGAGCTAGATTGGTCAATAACTATCAATTTGATCGAGGAGAGGTATCTATGGGTCTAATGATTGAAGACGTACTGGAGTCCCTGGTAGAGCAAGGGGGTTCGGACATACACATCCAAGCGGGCGCGCCTATATTCTTCCGAGTCAGCGGTAAACTAACTCCTCAGACGCAATACGGCGACATTCTGTCTGCTGAGGAAGTGCAGATCCTAATTTTCCAAATGCTCAACAATATGCAGCGCAAGCAGTTGGAAATGGAGTGGGAACTCGACTGCGCTTACGGCGTTCGGGGATTGGCTCGGTTTCGCGTCAATGTTTACCGGGAGCGGGGTGCTTGGGCTGCTTGTATGCGGGCTCTGGCTTCTAAGATTCCTAACGCAGATGCTTTAGGCGTGCCGCAGATTTTGCGGGATCTGACGGAAAGACCCAGGGGTATGCTGTTGGTGACGGGACAAACGGGTTCCGGGAAAACTACTACGATGGCGGCTTTGTTGGATCTGGTCAACCGGACGCGGGCGGAACATATTCTAACAGTTGAAGACCCGATCGAATACGTGTTTCCTAATATCAAGAGTTTGTTCCACCAGCGCCAAAAGGGCGAAGATACTAAGAGCTTTGCTAATGCGCTCAGAGCAGCTTTGCGCGAAGATCCTGATGTGATTCTGGTGGGGGAAATGCGGGACTTGGAAACGATCGGTCTGGCAATTTCGGCTGCAGAAACGGGTCACATGGTGATGGGAACGTTGCACACTAATTCTGCGGGTGCAACGATCGATCGGATTTTGGACGTGTTCCCGCCAATTCAACAACCCCAGGTTCGCGCCCAGGTGTCTAACTCTTTGGTGGGAATTTGCAGCCAAAATTTGGTAGTGAAAATTGGGGGCGGCCGCTGCTGCGCTATGGAAATCATGGTGAATACTCCAGCTATGGCTAACTTGATCCGGGAGGGCAAAACTCCAATGATTTACTCCCAAATCCAGATGGGGGCGAAATTGGGCATGAGGACGATGGAAATGGCTCTCGCTGAACTTTACAAGAGCGGTAAAGTCACTTGGGAAGCGGCAATGAGCAAGGCTTCTAAGGCTGACGAACTCGAACGCTTGATCGGTCCGGCACCTGTTGGTGGCGCCCCGGTAAAAGCTCATTAATTCAGTCAGCAGTCATTAGTCAGGAGTCCGTAGAAAGAACTGAGGACTGATGACTGATGAGTCATAACTTTTAATAAATTTTCAGAGGTGAGCTGTGGCTACCAACGTTATCCGTGAAAAACCGAAAGGTGGCTTTGATTTCAGTAAGATTCAGGAGCAAATTGAGTATAACCTTACCAGTCTTACTGTTAAGGATATGGCTATTTTTGCTCGTCAGTTTGCGGCTATGTTTAATGCAGGGGTGGCGATCGTGAGATGCCTTTCCGTGCTGCACGAGCAGTGTTCTAATGCTAAGCTGAAGCGAGCGCTCAGAAGCATGAATGCTGACGTGCAGGAGGGGATAAACTTGGCAGAGGCGATGGCTAAGTTTCCTGATGTTTTTGACCAACTGTTTATCAGTATGGTGGCGGCTGGAGAAGTCGGGGGGGTGCTCGATGAAACCCTAGACCGTCTGGCCGTGATGATGGAAAAAAATCACAAGACGGAGGCGGAAATTAATTCTGCGATGTCTTATCCGAAGACTGTGTTCTTTATTGCGATCGTGATTTTTTTCGCAATGACCATATTCTTGCTGCCAACTTTCGCTAAAATCTTTAAGGATATTGGTGCAGATTTGCCAACTTTTACGCTGATCATGTTGGGAATTAGTGCATTTTGTACCGCTTGGCCTCCTATCCAACAGGTGACAGTTATTGGGGTGATTATAGCGCTCAAAATTGCATTTGATATGTACTATAAAACTCCAATGGGTCACCTACAAATTGATAGGATTGCCATGAAGTTGCCGATTTTCGGAGATTTGATCGAAAAATCTGCTGTGGCTCGGTTTTGCGTCATATTTGGGTCGCTGACGCGATCGGGCGTGCCGATTCTCAATTCTTTGGAAATTGTGCGAGATGTGGCGGGGAATCAGGCGATATCTAATGCGATCGAATATGCCCGGCAGGAAATTCAAAGCGGCGGCATGATTAGTATTGCTTTGCAAGAACAGCAAGTTTTCCCGTCTTTGGCTATTCAAATGATGGCAATTGGCGAGGAAACTGGGGAACTTGACAAGATGCTGATGAAAGTTGGCGCTTTCTACGAAACGGAAGTGGAAGAAGCAGTAAAAGGACTTACCAGTATGCTAGAACCTCTGATGATTGTTGTCGTCGGTGGTATAGTAGGTTCGATTTTGCTGTCGATGTATCTGCCCATGTTCGCAGTGTTTCAGAAGCTGTAAAAAAGGGCGAATTAGTTATTAGTTATTAGTTACTAACAATTAACGCATAACGAATGACTATTCCAATCGTTCCCAGGCACAGCCTGGGAATACCTTTGGAGGAGGCACAGCCTCGATTTAAAGGAGAAAATAATTTGGAGGCACAGCCTCCAAATCTTAATTACCAGGGTCTTCCTGGTAACGAGAAGCGATCGCTCAGGAATTAGCAGCAATTAGTAATTACTTATTCTTTTGTTTGAAAATGTCTGTTAAACAATCACATTACGAGGCTTTACTAGCAGAGTACAGCGAATCTTCCGCCGCGATCGCCCTGCTGAAAAAATATCGAGTTTACATGGAAATGATTCCGAGTATCCGCCGCGCCCATGATAGTTTAATTACCATTCCTTTGCCAATTGCGCGCTTACGGGACGGGGTTTCGTATGCGGGAAGAGGCGGCACTAGCATATCGCCCGGACAGGCAGTTTGTTTGCCCTGCGATTTGGCGATTTTGATGTGCGATCCTGAATGGAAAGTTAAGATTGGAGTGGAAATTTTGATTTTCATTCATCGTCCGGGCGAAGAGTTTTCTGAGTTGCTTGGCCGCTGGCGACAGTCTCAGGTTTGGCTGGATAAAGGTTACGAATGGGTGATGCCGTACCGCTACAGACATATTTACAGCGATGAAGCTGAGGCTGTTCATCCGCTATTTGTTTTGTTTGAGGAAACGCCGGAACTGATTCAACGGGGTTTGATGGCGGCTGGTTTGCCGTTTGTGGTGGAAAGTTTCGACTCTGAGATTGAGGAAGTAGAGGAGGAAGAGTTTCTGGGTAGTGGGGAACTGGGAAGTATTGGTGAAGAGAGTTTTGATTTGTAGGGTGGGTGCGATCGCATATAGCCATCCTATTGCTTGAAGTAAAGTAGATTTTTTTCAACGAACCGCAGAGGGCGCAGAGGGCGCAGAGAAAGAGAAGAGAGAAAAATATTGATGTTTGCCAATGCCGAATCTGGTTGTTATATGCAGAGGTTCAAAGATATTTTGGGTGGGAAAAGGAATGTTTACGCTCCACACGTAGATCGTATTTCAAACAGTCGAATTAATCGATCGCTTTGCTTGTGACTCGCTCCAAAACCCATCCCATCCCCCGACGGGGTGGAGAGATAAAATTTTAGACGAAAGTTCAACTCTCACATTCATCTGTGGAGTAAATTTAAAATCTACAATTTACAATGGAATGACGCCTATAGCTGGGCAGCAAACGTTGGCTTTCATGCTGGTTGCGTAGCCTAATGTAAAGTTGTAAGTTGAGATTTTGCCATTGATTATGATATCATCAGCACATTTTATTGGGTGTGTTCATTTTATTGTATTTTAATATAGAATTTACTAAATGAACCGCAGAGAACGCAGAGGCGGGAGAGGGGGGAGAATGAGCAAATTATAAATTTATATGAGTACAATTTTTTATTAAACAGGAGTTATGGAAATGAGATTGTTAAAATCCTGGCGTTTAGTTTTATTAGGTCTAGTTTTTGGGATGGGTGTAATTTTATCAAATTGCGGCACGCCCTCAAACACGGTTAGCAATAATTCTCCAACTCCGCTAACTCCTGCTGCGGTTCCGGCTGGGGCTTTAGTTTACGGTGCGGGCGGGCCGCCGGTCAATCTGGAACCGGGAAATATTACTGATGGCAATTCGGTGATTGCGATCGACCAAATTTACAATCGCTTGACTGATTTCAAACCGGGAACTGTGGAACTTGAGCCGAGTCTCGCTACTCAATGGTCAAGTTCTAAAGATGGTAAAACTTGGACTTTTAAGTTGCGTTCCGGAGTAAAGTTTCACGACGGCACGGATTTTGACGCGGAAGCTGTTAAGTTTAATGTGGAGCGCTGGTGGGATGCCAAAAATCCTAACGGTTTTCGAGAAGCGGGCAAGAATTATCCGATTTGGAAAGATTTTTTTGGCGGGTTTAAGGGAGATAAAAATTCCCTGGTAAAAGATGTGGCAGTTGTCGATAAGTCTACAATTAAGTTTGTTTTAAATCAACCTTTTGCTGCTTTTCCTTCGGCGATTGGGTCTGGTTATTTCGGGATGGCGAGTCCGGCGGCGGTGAAAAAAGCGGGTGCTAAATACGGCACTCCGGGGTCGCTGGCGGTGGGTACGGGGCCTTTTGTGTTTCAGGAATGGCGATCGGGCGATCGCATTGTTTTGGAGAAAAATCCGAGTTATTGGAAAACTGGCACGCCAAAAGTCAATCAATTGGTAATTCGTTTTGTTGATGATCCGGCGGCAAGGCTGGCTCAATTGAGAGCGGGTCAACTTGATTTGACGGTGGATTTAACGCCGGATCAACTGAAAGAAGTTCAGGGAGATCCTAATTTAGAAGCTGTTGTGCGACCTTCTTTTAATGTCGGTTATTTAGGGTTAAATCCGAGTTACGAACCTTTATCAAAACCGGAAGTCAGGCGGGCGATCGCCCAAACAATTAACAAGCCAGCAATAGTCAAAGCTTTCTGGGGAGAACTGGGAAAATACGACTCGCAATTTATCCCGCCTTCGCTGAATTGGGCGGCGTCTGAGCAAGTTAAAGATTATGAATTTAACCCACAGCAAGCTAAAGCAATGCTTGCGAAAGCCGGTTATCCGAACGGTTTTGATTTGGATTTGTGGTATATGCCCGTCAGCCGTCCCTATTTCCCTACACCGAAGCCGATCGCTGAGGCTTTTGCGGCGGATTTGAGCGCGATCGGGATTCGGGTCAAATTGCTGACAAAGGATTGGTCTGCTTATTTAGCCGATCGGCTAAAACCTCCCGGATTCCAAGCTTTTATGATGGGCTGGACTGGAGATTATGGCGACCCGGACAATTTTTATTATCCTCACTTCGGGCCTGGTTCGACGGCGGATTTGGGAAATTGGAAAAATCCGAAAGTTCAGGAACTTTTGGATCGGGGGAGGGCGAGTGGGGATAAAGCAGCTAGGGCGAAAATTTATGCGGAAGTTAGCGAGATTTTACACGAGGAAGCTGTGCGTTTGCCGATCGTACATTCGCAGCCGCTTTTAGGGAAACGCAAGAATATTCAAGGTTGGATTCCGAGCCCTTTGGGGTCGGAGTCTTTTGAGGAAGTTAGTAAGTCTTGAAAATCGAGGAGAATGTTCGCCCCTAAGCACTTTACATTATACTTATTCTTATTGCGATCGGATTTTGCTTAAGGCTTTGCGATTGCTTTTATTCGGTTCGCGAAAGCTAACACTCTCGCCATGAGAAATAGTTTGATCGGGTTTTAATCACAATGGTAGGGTTCGTCAGCACATTAAAACTTATGAAAATTTAACAATTCTTCAAGCTGACGCACTCTACAAACTAAAATAAAGCCATGTTTCAATATATTGCCAAACGTTTGCTGGGACTATTGCCAGTCCTTTTCGGAATCACTCTGCTTGTATTTATATTTTTGCATTTGATACCGGGAGACCCAGCTACAGTGCTGTTGGGAGAACGGGGAACTCCCGAACAGGTGGAAATGTTGAGAGCGAGATTAGGTTTAAATCAGCCTTTACCTGTGCAATATTTGGCTTTTTTATGGAATTTGCTGCGCTTGGATTTGGGAAATAGTATTATTAGCGGTATTCCGATAATTGATGAAATTAGAAGTCGCTGGCCTGCTACTTTGGAATTGTCTGTGGTGGCGATGTTGGTGGCACTTTTTATTGGAATTCCGGCGGGGATTTTGGCTGCTGTTCGGAAAAATAGCTGGCTGGACAATCTAGCGATGAGCGGTTCGTTAATTGGCGTATCTTTGCCCGTGTATTGGTTGGGATTGATGTTGATTTATTTGTTTGCTGTTTATCTGAAATGGCTGCCTCCTAGCGGACGGATTAGTGTAGATTTGGGGTTTGGTTTTAAGTCGATTACGGGTGTTTATGTTTTGGATGCGTTGCTGAGGTGGGATTTGGCGGCTTTGCGGGATGCGATCGCCCATTTAATCCTTCCAGCTTTGACTTTAGGAACTATTCCTCTGGCGATTATAGCTCGCATCACTCGTTCTGCGATGCTGGAAGTGCTTTCTCAAGATTACATCCGCACGGCGAGGGCTAAGGGATTGCCGGAATATTGGGTGATTTTGAAACACGCTTTGAAAAATGCGTTTTTGCCGATCGTCACAACTATCGGTTTGCAGTTTGGCACTCTTTTAAGCGGGGCTATTTTGACTGAAACGATTTTCTCCTGGCCGGGAATTGGTTCTTGGATTTATAGCGGTATTCTGACGCGGGATTACCCAATTGTCCAAGGCGGAGTAATTTTTGTGTCTGTCAGTTTTGTACTGATTAATCTGGCGGTTGATATTTCCTATGCTTTTTTAGATCCGAGAATTCAGTACCGTTAATGAAAAGGAAATCAGACACGAAATGCTTGTTTAACATCCGGTCGCAGCAGGTAGTAAATGCTAGCCCCTGCAAAACCCAGAGTTAAAAAATTGACTGCTGTACCCCCGCTGCCAAACATTTTGACAATTTGCGCGAGGATGGCGATGATATGGACAATTAACGTTCCCGTCCAAGCCCAATTTTTTAGTTGAAACAAACCCCAAGCTAAGAGTAAGGAGAGGAGACCTAAAATAAAACTGAGCGCCGCAAAAATTGCAATGAAGCTGCCGATTACAGTGCCAACTTTCGCCCCGCCGACAGCCGCACCGAGACCGCCAAAAATGCCTGCAAAAAGTAAGATGAATAAGCCGTCTAGCAAACTGAAGATGCCGCTAATTAGCTGCAAGATTGCCAGAACTGTAACGCTTTGAGGACGATTCATTGTTGATATTTTCCATTTTTAACGAATTTGAAAAATATTTTAACCTGTTGTGGACACCGGGCGGATATGTATTCAGGACTTACGCACCGCTACCCGTGAAACCGGGTTTATGAGAATAAGTGTGTCCATACTTTAGTCGTTACGAGATTCGCACTGGCAGATCCCGCTGCGATCGCTACCACGAGTCCGCAATAACCTAGTGACGGTCGATCAATGTCAAATCCACCTTTGTTGCTGGTGAGAAGCGCACTCCTAGATCCCAAAAACAATATTATCTGCTAAAATATATTTTTATTTGCCAGCAGCCGGCAGCGATTCAGTTTAGACCCACCTCTTTGGGATGAAAAAACTTAACATTATTTAATAATTTGCAAAGATTAGCTATAATTGTTTACAGGTGCTGGTTGGGGAACTTTTTAAAATTCACCCGATCGGATGAGTCTGAAAGACGATGCCAAGCATCAGAAAAAATTCTACCTTTAAAGGTAATCCTGAGATTAAATTAGGTGAGTCGGTATGATCGTTAGCCCCAAAAAGGAAACTGCTCAGGTCAAGGTGGAAGATACTCAGACTGTAGACACCAAGGCCGCAGACACCAAAATAGCAGATAAAAAAACCGCCCAAAAGCAGTCTCCGAAGAAACCCGCGCGCAAACCGCAGCGGTGGGCGATTGGGTTGGTTGCAGCCGGGTTGCTAGCTGTACCGACCACTATATATGTAGCAAAAAGTCGATCGCAGCCGAAAGTAGATGCGATCGCCACTATGACTGTCCCCGTAGAAGCGCAAAACCTCACGGTGCGGATCACATCTAGCGGGACGGTGCAGCCGGTACAGCGCGTGAATCTCAGCCCTAAGGGTTCCGGCAGGATCGCAGAATTGTTTGTCGAACAGGGCGATAAAGTGGAAGCAGGACAGATTGTTGCCCGCATGGAAAGTCGCGACGTAGAAGCTCAACTAGCTCAAGCCAAGGCCCGCGAAGCCAGCGTGCGAGCAAAACTCGCCAAAATCGAAGCAGGAAATCGATCGGAAGACATCGCCAGCGCCCGAGCGCGCTTAGAGCAAGCCGAGGCCAGTCTGGCGCAAGTCCAAGCCGGCAGTCGCGTAGAAGAAGTTGCAGGAGCCAGAGCCCGCTTGCAGCAAACTCAAGCTGGCTTGCAGCAACTGCGAGCCGGCAGCCGCGTGGAAGAAGTCAGCCAAGGGCGAGCTCGTTTAGCCCAAGCTCAAGCTCGTTTAGCAGACGCTCAAACCGGCAGTGTCAAACAAGAAATTGCCCAAGCACAAACGCAAATTGAATCGAGTAAAGCTCAAGCTGAACTAACAGCTCAACGGGTGGAACGCAACCGACCGTTAGTGGAAGAAGGTGCTCTTGCTAAAGATAAACTCGATGAATTAATTAAAGAAAATCGTACAGCCCAAGCTAAATTAACAGAATCTCAAAGACGCCTGCAACAACTACAAGAAAATCGGCTGTCGCAAATTCAGCAACTGCAAGCTGCTGTGGAAGTAGAGCAGCAAGCATTGAAGCAATTGCAAAACGGCACGCGATCGGAAGAAATTGCCAAAGGTGAGGCAGAAGTTGCCGAAGCTAAAAGCAAATTAGGGCAGCTAGAAAACGGCAACCGTCCAGAAGAAATCGCCAAAGCCGAAGCAGCAGTTGCTGAAGCAAAAAGCCAATTGGCGGCACAAGAAAACGGTTCTCGCCCGGAAGAAATAGCTCAAGCTCAAGCTGAATTAGAGGAAGCTCAAGCTCAAGTACGCTTTCAAGAAGTGCAGTTAGAAGATACGAAAGTTCGCGCTCCTTTTGCTGGAATTATTACCCAAAGATACGCCATCCAAGGAGCTTTTGTAACTCCGGCAACTTCTGCCTCGGAAGCAACTTCGGCAACTTCGACATCGATTGTCGCTCTCGCAAGAGATGTGGAAGTTTTAGCGAAAGTCCCCGAGGCAGATATCAGTCAAATTAAACCGGGGCAAGAAGTTGAAATAGTGGCTGATGCTTATCCAGATAAAATCTTTAAAGGTCGCGTTAAATTAATTGCGCCGGAAGCTGTTAAGGAACGGGATGTGACGCTATTTCAAGTGCGAGTTGCCATTGATACGGGCAAGGATTTATTGCAATCGGGAATGAACGTAGATTTGAGATTTGTTGGTCAAAAGCTCAGCAATGCTTTGGTTGTGCCGACGGTGGCAATTGTGACTAATAAAGGTCAAACGGGTGTGCTGGTTCCCGATGAAAAACAACAGCCGAAGTTTAAGCCTGTTACGGTTGGATCGACTATTGGCAACAAGATTCAGATTTTGGAGGGTGCCAAAGCGGGCGATCGCGTTTTTACCGAACTTCCTCAAGGTAAAAAATTAGAGGATATTATCAAGAATCAGAAATAGGGCATAGGGGATTATTTATCTCGATCTCTGGTGTTTTCAAACCCGGAGATCCCCCCTAACCCCCCTTAATAAGGGGGGACAAGAGCAGTCAAAGTCCCTCTTAATAAGGGGGGGACAAGAGCAGTCAAGGTTCCTCTTAACAAGGGGGGACAAGACTATTCAAAGTCCCCCTTATTAAGGGGGATTTAGGGGGATCGAGACTCGAATACAAGCGAGATTTATTATGGGTTTAAATATTAAGTTGACACCAATAATCCCAATTCCCTAATCTAAAATATAAAATCCAAAATCGACTTATGGATATTGTTGAAAGCGTCAAAATGGCTGTCACAACCTTGATGGCAAACAAATTACGCAGCACCTTGACGATGTTAGGAATTATCATCGGTAATGCTTCCGTAATTTCTATGATCGGTATCGGCGAAGGAGCTCAAACATTTATTGCGGGACAAGTTAACTCTCTGGGTTCAAATTTGCTATTTGTGATTCCCGGAAGTCCTGAAGCGCAAAGTCGCCCGGTGATTCCACCTCAGACATTGGTGTTGGAAGATGCCGATGCGATCGCATCTCAAGTTGCTTCTGTCAAAGAAGTTGCACCAACTCTCAACGACAGTCAACTCGTTACTTACCGCAATAAAAATGTTTCGTCTTCCATTGTTGGAACTACTCCCGAATTTCTGTCGGTAAGAAGCTTTGATGTTGCTCAAGGTCGATTTTTAAATAAACTGGATTTAGCAAGACAAGAAAATGTGGTTGCTTTAGGATCAGAAGCAGCAGAACAATTGTTTGGCAATACACAGCCGATCGGTCAATATATTCGCATCAAAAACTCTACTTTTCAAGTAATAGGAGTCATGCAGGGAAAGGGTTCTAGTTTTGGCGACAATCAAGATATGAACGTTTATTTGCCGTTGACAACAATGGTAAACCGGATTGTCGGTCGCTCCTCTCCCTACGGTACAAAGGTAACATTTATTTCGGTTTCCATTAAAGACGAGACTTTGATGAGAGCGGCGCAATTTCAGATAGAGAATTTGCTGCGACTGCGCCACAATATTACGAAAGAGGATGATTTTACTGTCCGAAATCAGAAAGATTTAATGAAGACTTTGGGCAGCATAACCGGTGCTTTGACGTTGATGTTGGCTTTCGTGGCGGCAATTTCGCTGTTTGTGGGTGGCATCGGGATTATGAATATCATGCTGGTTTCTGTTACCGAACGCACGAAGGAAATTGGGCTGAGAAAGGCGATCGGAGCTTCTCCGCAGGATATTTTGATTCAGTTTATGATCGAGGCTGTGATTTTGTCAGCAGCAGGTGGCGCGATCGGCACTGGATTTGGTATCGGCGGCGTTTTTTTAGTGTCTGCGTTTACTCCCCTGCAAGCTAGTGTTTCCCCAGTGGCGATCGCACTTGCAGTCGGTGTTTCCGGCAGCATAGGTTTATTTTTCGGCATCGTACCTGCAAAACAAGCTGCTAAATTAGACCCGATTGTAGCATTGAGAAGTGCTTAATTAGTGTGTTGACTGTTGACGGTTGACTGTTCACTGTTCACTGTTGACGGTTGACTGTTGACTGTTCACGGTTGAGTGTTGATTGTTATCAAAATAACTCCTAACCAATAACCAATAACCAATAACAAACTATGAATTTTATTGAAAGCGTCAAAATGGCCTGTCAAACGCTACTAGCCAACAAAACTCGCAGCAGTTTAACGATGATTGGCATGATTGTCGGCAACGCCTCAGTAATTGCCATGATTGGAATTGGAGAAGGAGCTCAAAAATTTGTAGGAGGACAAGTTCAAGCCCTCGGTACAAATGTATTGATAGTTAGACCCGGAGTACCCAATGCTAGGCGAAGTGCTATCTCAAATGCGCCTCAAACACTGATAGTAGAAGATGCTAAGGCGATCGCAACTCAAGTCCCGTCGGTTCAAGGCGTTTCCGCAGAACTCAACAGTTCCGAAATAGTTCGCTACAGCAACAAAAATGTCTCATCTCTAATTTTCGGCACAATTCCAGAATTTCTCACAGTCAGAAACTTTGAAATGGCTAAAGGGCGATTTTTGACGGATCTCGATGTCAGGCAAAACAATCAAGTTGTTGTTCTCGGTTCAGAATTGGCCGAGAAACTTTTGGGCAATGCTAACCCCCTCGGCGAACAAGTGCGAGTCAAAAATGTCAGTATGAAAGTAATTGGAGTATTGGCGCCAAAAGGGACATCTTTTGGTACGAATTACGATAACTCGGCTGTGGTGCCGATCGCCACAATGGCCAATCGCATTGTCGGGCGGAAATCTCCCTACGGTTTAGCTGTCACCTCGATATTTATTTCGATTAAAGATGAATCGAAAATGGACGCGGCTCAATTTCAGGTTGAAAACCTGCTGAGACTGCGGCACAAAGTTACTACCGAAGATGATTTTACGGTGAGAAATCAGAAAGATTTAATGGCAACAATGGGTGCAATTTCGGGGGCTCTGACACTTATGTTAACTGCTGTTGCCAGCATTTCCCTATTAGTAGGCGGCATTGGGATTATGAACATTATGCTGGTTTCAGTCAGCGAACGTACTCAGGAAATTGGACTCAGAAAGGCGATCGGCGCATCCCAACAAGATATCTTGTTTCAATTTATTGTCGAAGCTGTAATTTTATCAGCCGCCGGAGGGATAGTGGGTACTTGCGTAGGTATCGGCGGTATCTTGCTTGTAGGTAATTTCACGCCCTTGCAAGCTGGTATTTCGCCCGTGGCGATCGCCCTTGCTGTCAGTGTATCCGGTGCAGTTGGCCTCTTTTTCGGCGTTGTCCCCGCCCGCCAAGCCGCCAAACTTGACCCGATCGCAGCTTTGAGAAGTGCTTAATAAATAATCACACTTACACTATACTTAAGTATATAATTGTATAATTACATACTTGCTATTATAGCTTAATTCTAACAACCATCACAAATATGTTTAAATTTAAAAAAAAACAGTGGAATTTTAAATGTTGGACAAAGATAATGTATTTTCAAGGACCAATAAAGTCTGAAACTTTATAAAAGGAGTTAAATTTTAAAGATTCAATAAAGTTAATTTCAGGGTATTTACGTATAAAGAGGAAAGGCTAAGATTAAATCTGCAGCCAACAGGCATAAGCATTTACACCTGGTATGAATCTTTGTAATTTCCTCAAACTACCCAATAGATAAAAATGGCCTCCCTCACCCCTACTCCTAAATTTGACTTTCTCCAAGGAACTACCCAACCAGACACGTTTAATGGATTAGATGGCAACGATATAATTTACGCTAACAGCGGAGACGACTTTCTCGAAGGCGGTGCCGGCAAAGACAAAATCTGCGGCGACCAAGGCAACGATACGATTGTGGGGGGTGCAGACGACGACATCCTCTGGGGTGGCAAAGGCAGCGACTTAATTGCGGGCGATTCCGGCAACGACGCCCTTTACGGTGGCGCAGGTAGCGATACCATGAGCGGCGGCACAGGGGATGATATATTTGCCATTGCTAAAGACAGTGGCGGCCAAACTGTAGCCACAGCCGACTACATCGCCGACTTCGGCAACGGCAATGACAAAATTCGATTGCTAGACGGCCTCACCTTTGAAGATTTAAATATCCAACAAGGCACCGGAGTCAACAACAACAGCACCGTAATTCAAGACAAACTCACGGGCGAATATTTAGCAGTATTGCCGGGAGTCAACAGCAGCACAATCAACCGCGACCAATTCACAAATCAGCTATCGGGAAACCCTGTCATCAAGTGGAACGGAGTCATGCTGAATGCAGTGCGGACAGCCAACACCCCGCCTCCCCTCGCCTCCCGCAACATGGCAATGGTTCACGCAGCCATTTACGATG
Organism: Microcoleus sp. S13_C5; assembly: GCF_036700845.1. Classification (NCBI taxonomy): domain Bacteria; kingdom Bacillati; phylum Cyanobacteriota; class Cyanophyceae; order Oscillatoriales; family Microcoleaceae; genus Microcoleus; species Microcoleus sp. S13_C5. Next base: position 1,442 of record NZ_JAUBPR010000044.1, on the reverse strand, counting down.
CTGTTAACTCCATCAGCAAAAAATACACCCCTTACCTCGTGGAAATAGACCCACCCGCAGGTACATCAGCAGAAGCAGCCACCGCCGCAGCCGCCCACCGCGTCTTAGTCAACCTCTACCCAGCACAAGCAGTCACATTTGACGAAGCATACGCATCATCTCTAGCTAAAATTACCGACGGCAAAGCCAAACAAGACGGGATTGCCCTCGGACAGCAAGTTGCCGACCAAGTTATCAGTTCGCGGAGTACAGACGGCATCACGAAAGTAGTGCAGTACACCCCCAAAACCGAGCCCGGTAGTTGGGTGCCGACTCCCCCCGCTTTTGCCGCAGGGCTAGCGCCACAGTGGGGAGAAGTTACTCCCTATGCCATGACTAGCGGTTCTCAGTTCCGCCCGTCGGGCCCGCCCGCCCTTGACAGCGCCAAGTACGCAGAGGAAGTTAACTACGTCAAAGAAATCGGCAAAAGTGACAGCCTCACGCGCACCCCAGACCAAACTGCGATCGCCCAATTCTGGGCCAACGGTACAGGTACTTTTACGCCTCCGGGTCACTGGAACCAAATCGCCGAAGAAACAGCGACTCTCACTGGCCAATCCCTGGAAGATAGCGCCCGCTTGTTCGCCCTGCTGAATATTGCTCTGGCCGATGCAGCTATTAGCTGCTGGGATGCCAAGTATGAGTACAACTCCTGGCGGCCGGTGACAGCTATCCGCCAAGCTGACACAGACAACAATCCCGAAACGACAGCCGACCCCCTGTGGACTCCGCTGCTAACTACTCCGCCGTTCCCTGAGTACACGTCGGGCCACAGTACCTTTAGCGGTGCTGCTGATCCTGTTATGAGTTCTGTATTTGGTTCGGATTACGGCTTTGGAGATCGGGGAGACAGGACTATCAACACTTTGCGAACCTTTGAAAACTTCAGCGAAGCGGCCGATGAATCGGGCATGAGTCGCCTTTACGGAGGCATTCATTTCATGAGTGCTAACTTAAATGGCTTGAGTGTGGGTAGAAATGTGGGGAACTATGTTGTCCAGAATTTCTTAGTGTAGGAAAGTAGGAGTGCCAGATAGTTTTTTAGTGAGGACTTCATTCAGTCCTCACTCTGGTTTTTAGTTTCTCATAAATAAACTTCTTAACTACCCTTGCAACTTTGCTAATTTTATGGTGAATTTAGTAGCAAGTCTAATCCCTCTCTTGTCACTTCGGGGAGAGGATAAGACTCTGCAGCAAGGAAATCTGTCACTAATTGCTGGCGGGGTGACAACCCCGCCCAAAAGCCAGACAGGGCAAAGATTTGACCCACCTGTGTTAAAAAAAGATAGGTCAAGCTAAAGTTACACTCGACCTATGCCAAAAATAGTAGAAGTTCACGGGGTTAGCGTGGCACAAGAGAAGGAGGAATCCGACCAGAACGAGTACTCAAGACAGATTCAGTC
>NZ_JAUBPR010000043.1:0-48431 GCF_036700845.1 Microcoleus sp. S13_C5 | reverse complement strand
CATATTTAATTATGGACTAATGAGGGGCATGGTATCTCTGAGTATTTGTACTCATCGCATAAGTGTTATGCTCCCGAGCTTGACATCGCCTTGATTAGCCCCACTCGCTGCAGAGCAAGCAGCAATTGACGTAGTTAGAATTACACCTAGTAAAAACAAGACGATGTACGCTTGGACGGAGCGTCCTAGATGCTGGGCTTTTTTGAGAAATTGCCCGGAAAATCGCACCAATTGGGAACTGGCTGCGATCGCAAATTTTAGAGACTGAACTATCGAAGTCACTGAATTTTGCCAAACTTGTTGTTGATTCACCGATACTTTTTCTTTAACTACGGTATTTTTATCAAGTTTGCGTAGTTACTTTTAGGAGTATAGAGTCATCAAATTAGAGTTTTCAGTTTTCTTAATATTTTTTTAATAACTTGTCTTAACCTACCGCTACCATTACAAAGAGTTCAAACTCACACCCGCCCGCCGTGGTCGCTAAACAGTTAGAACTGACTAACTTACAGCAAATTTCAATCATCAGATGTACCACAAAATAAATTATCTAATTGGTTCTAAAAATAGACCACAATGATTAAACCAGTTGGGAGCATTTTCATCTGTAATCCCATTGATTGCTTTTGTGAGCGCGGCATCAAGAGTCTGTGAACTTCGGGCAGCTTCAGAACGCATAATCCCTTTGATTTTTGACTCCTGATAATTCAATTGGTGATCAATCCGGGGAGTAAGGTGGTAAAAATTTAACGTTTACCCCAAAAGATTTAATTAAAGTTTCGACAGTCTTAGCATGATGAACAGGTAAGTTATCCATCACTATAATTGCTCCTTTCCATAACTGGGGCAGTAAGATTCGTTCGAGATAAACCATTGATTGCAATTTGCTGTAAAAACCTGGAGGCAGAGCCTCAAGAAATGAGTTCCCCGGTAGAACCTGGGAACGAGAAACCAACAAAAAAGCACCTTAAAAAAAGTGCTTTCATGAATATAGAACTTTCCGTGTCTGATGAAACTTTTACGAGTAATTCCGGGGAGTGCGCGCACCGGCAGATGCTCCTACCATCGAAGCAACTAAACCCAATAGTGAGCCGAACAAGAACGACCAACCAGCTTTTGCAGCATTACCAGCAATATTGCGAGCATCCTGAGCAGATACGTTAGGTGCTCGCGTCGGCAAATCCACCCCGCCCTGCTGCGCTTGATTAATTGCTTCTCCTGCATTCGCAGCTATTACGCCAAAAGTACCGGCCACGCCATTTGCTAACAGCCAAGAGCCAATTGTTAAGGTCGTTGCCCACAAAATTGCTCCGTTCAAAAGCGCTGTGTTGCGATTCATCGGGCCGCAAGCGCGAGCAGTTACCCAACCGCCAACGGCCAAGCTAATTAACAAACTAATAATTGACCAAATTCCGACGCCGGTACCCACGTCTCCTGAGATACTGCGCGGAGCTCCTGAATTAGCAATGTTGCTCAAGCCGATCGCAGCGCCCAATGCACTTAACACCAGTTGTGTGCCGATCGCAATTACCAAACCTGAAAAAATCGGGCCCCAACGTACTCGATCGTGGTATTCCATCATTGAATTAACAACCACGGGTTCGGTACCAACGTTATCTACAGGTCTATTTACGTATGACATAGGTTTTTCTTTCCTCTTAGAGTTGCTTTAATTTTTAACAATCTTTCACCTTAAGCATTGATTGTGGCTGAGATTGATAAAAAGTATATCTGCCTGGGGAAATAACCAGTATCTATGTCTGAAGAAAGAAACGAAAAAGTCATCCGCCCTCAGCCAGTCGCTATTAGCTAATGACTGATGACTGATGACTGATGACTGATAACTATTTTATCCCGTTAGAAAAGTTCCCGGATGTATACAGGAAATGCGGAGGTATACAGAAAATACAGCTTAACGCAATCTTACAGCCGTTCCAACGGCAGTAATCAGCAGCAAAGCCCCGTTCGAGTCTACATTAATCGTGCCGGTGTCAACTTCCACCCCGATTACGGCATTGGCGCCGAGGCGCTGGGCCCGTTTTTCCAGTTCCGCGAGGGCATCTCGCTGTCCTTTGAGAAACACTTCCTCGTAACTGCCGGTGCGCCCGCCGATGATGTCGCGAATGCCCGCGAAGAAATCTCGCAGGGCATTGGTGCCGTAGACAACCTCAGCAGTTACAATTCCCAGGTAAGATTGAATTTCTGCTCCTTGGATGATATCAGTTGTTGTTACAATCATCAGTTGGCCTCAGTCGCGAAAATTTTGAGTGGGTCTTGTTCTGTAGATTTACTACATCTCGCCGCTCAAAGATTCCTGGTAAACCCTAAGCTGTCAGCTTAACAAGGTGGCAGCCACTCGCTCTTTCATTCCACACACTCTTTGAAACAAATGGCCGTGCACAAACAAAGTCTCTTGGTATTCAGTACGTTGCTAGTAGCAGGATTCGCTGTCGCAGCGCCGCAGATAGCGCTCTCAGCAGAAACATCCGTTCAAGTCAACCCTCAAAATAATTCAAATTTAGATGCTCTGCTGCGACAAGGGCGCGAGTTGGTAGATTTAGGAGACTACAGTAAGGCGATCGCCATTTATCAGGAAGCTGCGCGTTTAGATACAGAAAATCCGCGCATTTTTTCTGGTATTGGCTATTTAGAAGCGCGTCAAGGCAACTATCAAGCCTCAGTAGAATTTTACCAACAAGCGATCGGTCTGGAACCCAACAATGCTGACTTCCAATACGCATTAGGATATGCTATGGCGAATTTGCAAAACTATCCCGCAGCAGCCACAGCTTACCGCCGTGCCGCTGCGCTCGATCGCAAAAATGTCAATGCCCGGATCGGTCTCGGAGTGGTACTCTTTCAGCAAAAAGATTACAGCGGTGCTTTTAAAGCATACCAAGAGGCGATCGCCCTCGATCCGAAAAGTTGGCAAGCTTATTCTTCAATGGGTTTAGTATTGATCCAGCAGGGAAGTTTTGCCAGTGCGGTCACCGTGCTCCAACAAGCAGCCGAACTCGCTCCCAAACAAGCTGGTGTCCAGTTAAAATTAGGCACTGCTTTGCTGCGTGCCGGCTATACTTCCGAAGGGCTAGCAGCTTTTGAAGAAGCTGGCAAATTGGAGCCCCGGAATCCAGAAGTGCAGCTAGAAATTGGCGAACTTCTCCAGACACAAAAGGATTTCGACGGAGCGCTGGCAGCTTATCAGCGGGCTATTGCGGTGCGACCAAATTTAGTGGAAGCACACGCAGGAATAGGGGAAATTCAACTGGAAAAACAAGATTTTTTAGGAGCGATTACCACTTTTGGGCGAGTGATTAAGCTCGATCCAAACAGAGCCGAAGCTTATTACAATATGGGTACGGCACTCAAAGCACGCGATCGCAAATCCGAAGCAATTGAAGCTTTTAAACAAGCCCTAGACACTTACCGCCAGCAAGGCAACAATGATGGTGTACAAAAAGCTGAGGCGGCGCTCCAGCAACTAAAGTAATATGTCTCAATGTACTAATAGGTAATTGGCTAGCAGTTTTGAGGGGGGAGTAAGTAATTTTCCTAGGTCTTAACTCCTTCCACTCGCCGTGTTGCAAGGAAAAAGCAATCTCAAAACTGTTTCTATTCCCTATTCCCTATGCCTTCTTTCCTCTTCCTTATTCCTTTTTACTTCGTTTGCTTAAGTTTTTAACTGAAGGTAGATAAATGTGACTAAATAGAGTACACTACTGTCGCGATTGGAGAAGGGCGCTCACTCTGTAAGTTTAAAAATAAATCAGGCGATCGCACAACAGCATTTGGTAAAAGCTCCATCTTTTGTAAGATGTTAAAATTGCTTAGTGAAGGTGAATCTATTTCTATTGATAGAGACTGCCCACTTGTTAACATTTGTAAAATAAGCAAAATATCCTATCCCCAGAGCTTCATCTATGCAAACGTATGACGTGATTATCATCGGCGCAGGTCACAACGGACTGGTATGTGCGTCTTATCTCCTAAAAGCTGGATATACCGTTCTGTTGTTAGAAAAACGTTCGGTTCCCGGCGGCGCGGCCACTACCGAAGCTGCGATTCCCGAATTGCCGGATTTTAAATTCAATATGTGCGCGATCGACCACGAATTTATCCATTTAGGACCAGTTGTAGAAGAATTAGAACTGGAAAAGCACGGTTTAGAATATCTTTTCTGCGATCCAGTTGCCTTTTGTCCGCATCCCGACGGCAAATATTTCTTAGCGCACAAATCTGTAGAAAAAACTTGTGCTGAAATTGCCCGCTACAACGAGCGCGATGCTAAAAAATATGCCGAATATACAGACTTTTGGCAGCGGGCTTTAGGTGCAATGGTTCCGATGTTTAATGCGCCACCAAAATCCATCATAGATATTCTGGGCAACTACGATATTGCAAAGATCAAAGATTTATTGTCAGTCATCGGTTCCCCCGACAAAACGTTGGACTTTATTCGCACGATGCTCACCAGCGCTGAAGACATTGTTAACGAGTGGTTTGACGAGGAATTTATCAAAGCACCCCTAGCAAGATTCGCCTCAGAACTCGGCGCGCCTCCTTCGCAAAAAACCCTTGCTGTAGGCGCAATTATGCTGGCAATGAGACACAATCCCGGGATGGCAAGACCGCGCGGAGGGACGGGTGCCTTAGTGCAAGCGCTGCTTAATGTAGTGAAAAAATACTCGGGTGTGGTACTTACCGACCAGCACGTAGAGAAAATATTAGTTGATGATGGTCGCGCTGTGGGAGTTAGAGTTGCCGGCGGCACGGAATACCGCGCTACAAAAGGTGTCATTTCTAATATTGATGCTAAGCGCTTGTTTCTGCACTTAATGGATTCGAGCGATGTTGACAGTGCAGACCCGGATTTGCGGGAAAGATTAGAGCGCAAAATTGTTAACAACAACGAGACTATTCTCAAAATAGACTTAGCTCTCAATGAAGCGCCTAGATTCGAGCGCTGGAATCATCGGGACGAATATTTAATCGGGTCGGTTTTAATTGCAGACTCGGTGAGACACGTTGAAATTGCTCACAGCGACCCTTCAATCGGCCGAATCCCCGACTCTGACCCATCGATGTATGTGGTGTTTCCGACGGTACTAGACCCGTCAATGGCTCCCCCCGGACATCATACGGCTTGGATTGAATTTTTTGCTCCTTACATGATCGAAAATGCTGAAGGAACCGGCCAGCACGGTACGGGTTGGACGGATGAACTCAAAAACAAAGTTGCCGATCGCTGCATTGATAAATTAGCAGAATACGCCCCCAATATCAAAAATGCAATTATCGGCCGCCACGTGGAAAGTCCGGCGGAATTGGGAGAGCGTTTGGGGGCTTTGAAGGGAAATTATTATCACGTTGATATGACGCTAGATCAGATGATATTTTTCCGTCCTTTGCCGGAGTTGGCGAATTACAAAACGCCGATCGACGGTTTGTTTCTCACGGGGGCGGGAACGCATCCGGGCGGATCGATTTCGGGTATGCCGGGACGCAATACCGCTCGCGTTTTCATGCACTCGCAGCAGCCTTTCGCCCAGACTTTCGCAGATGCGGCTAATACTTTGAAAGCGAAGGGTAAGTCGGTATTTCGCAGTAATGAGAAGTAAGATTTTTAGCAACCGCAGATGAACGCAGATAAACGCAGATGTGATTCATCTGCGTTTGTTTGTATTGATTTATCAGTGTGCGAGCGCGAGAATTTTTTCTGGTTGATTCCCTGTGAAGGGAAAACGATTTGCGATCGCCACCAATAACTTTTTTAAATCCGGTGCATCTTTCGCGCTCGGTGGCGGCGGTTCGCGCTCCGTCAAATCTGTTAAAATATTTTTGGCTCACAGAGCATATTTCATCGATAATATTCTCAATATTAGAAGAACAAGTTAACGCTGAAGGCATTTTTAAACTTAGTGTCGCAGCCAAAACTCTAATTTAGTAGAACAGGCAAGTCGCTGTTAGAAGTCCCTCCCCATCTCCGGATCAGGGCGATCGCCACCGCTCGCCCAGCATCTCGCATTCTCATAAATTCATACTTTATGCGGATGAAAAAGCCTACCCAAAGTTGACACACTTAGAGATGGCGTTACCCTTTTTTGAGCGATGGCAAACCGAGTTTTGATTGTCGGCGGTCGGGGACGAATTGGCAGCAGCGTTGCCCAAGACCTTGTTACCCATACCGACGCAGAAATTACCGTTACCGGACGCAACTCTGAAGCCTCTATTGGGCCTGGATTGCCGCCGGATAGGGTGCAGTATCAAGCTTTAGATTTAGCAGACAGTGCAGCCCTGCATCAAGCTGTTTCATCCTCTAACCTCGTCGTTCACTGTGCCGGGCCTTTTCACTACCGAGACGCCAGTGTATTGAAAACTTGCATAGAAGCAGGTGTTAATTATACTGATGTCAGCGATAGCCGCAGTTTTACTCGCAGAGCTTTAGAATTGCGAGAAACAGCTAAAAATGCTGGGATTACTGCTATTATTAATACGGGCATTTTTCCCGGTGTGTCTAATAGCATGGTGCGCCGAGATGTGGAACAATTAGATGAAGCAGAATATATCCATTTGAGTTATGTAGTCGGAGGTTCTGGCGGCGCTGGCGTTACCGTCATGAGAACCACTTTTTTAGGATTGCAAACCCCTTTTGAGGTTTGGGCCGATCGCAAGTGGCAGCAAGTAAAACCCTACAGCGAGCGCGAAACAATTGAATTTCCCGCGCCCTACGGTAAAACAGGGGTTTACTGGTTCGATATGCCGGAGGCAATCACTTTACCCGAGACTTTCCCGGTCAAATCAGTTGTGACTAAATTCGGTACGTCTCCCGACCTTTACAATCACCTTACCTGGTTTGTTGCCAAGTATTGGCCCGCTAGCTGGCTCAAAAATAACTCCGTGATTGAATTTCTCTCCTACGTCAGTTATGGGATGACCAGTGTTACTAATAGTTTTAGTGGGGTTGGTGTGGCAGTGCGATCGCAAGTGACTGGTGTCAAAAACGGTCAACCCGCTAAAGTTGGCTCGACAGCGATACACCCCAGTGCTGCCGTCGCTACGGGCATCGGTACTGGCAGCATAGCTCAATTAATGTTAGAAGGAAAACTGGAAAAACCCGGTGTTTGGTCGGTAGAGCAAGGTCTTTCTACCGAACTATTTGAACAAGCGATGCAGAGTCGCAACCTCGATATTAATCAAGAATGGTTGTAACTTTTGGCTTTAAATCTGTTGGGATGTTTCTCCAGTTGCGAATAACTGAAATGGGGTAGCAATCTCAATTAGCCTTTCATACATAAACAGGCTTTGGGGTCTGTTATCCAAGAAAGTTTATTTGTTGTAGAACGGGCCCTCCTAGCCTGTTACTGAGCATGGTACGTGATGTGAGGAATTTTCTATTTAGAAGCGGAGAGAACTAATCTATCTTTTGGTAGAAGTAAAGTTAACGATCAGGCGTTTAATATATTTCACAACACGGTAAATCTCCCTTTTCGCTGTATCTGGGTGCAGCAGTTGCAACAAAAGTTGCCCCGATCGCTAAATTTTGAAATGTGCGATCGCAGTGAAGGGGCGACAAACACCATAATTTTTGCGGAAAAATACGAGGAGAAGTTGATATGAAGCGGGTTTTAAAAGCTCTAGGACAAACATTGAGCCAAAGCATTTTGCTGGTCTGTACCCTGGCGTTCATTGGTCTGCTAAGTCTAGCGATATTACCCAGTCAGGCTGCTTACGCAGGTCAAGACAGAACTCAGGCGCCGCCCGAAGCTAAAATTACTGACCCCGCAGAAAGTTTCGAGGATCTCAATCCCCAAGCAGCTTACGATGAAATAGTCAAAACCTCTCAGAATCCTGCAAAGGTCGAGAAAGCTTACGATGAAAGCTTAAAGGAGTACAAGGGAGAACACCCGCAAGAAGGCATAGTTCAAAAAGCTGAAGAGTTGATCGAAAAGGTCACGGGCAACTAATAAATCAAGAGATTTATATCTAACTCAAGTTGTTGGTAAATACACAGATTCTGTGAGTACACAATTGCTCCGACATCAGAACTCACTTGAACATAATTATCTAGGGTGCGCCTCGGCGCACCTTATCGTTTTAGGGTAGCGTGTAAAAGGGAGCAGCTCAAGGAAAGCAGCCAAGCCCAAAATTGGAGTCAGGAGTCAGCAGCCAGGAGAGAAGATTCAGAAGGAAGAAGGAAGGAGCCAGAAGAAGTGTTTTTACAAATATGAGATGCTCCCGTGTAAAACTACGTTGTGACTCCCGAACTATTTTTTCGTTTCCCTGCTTTTTAAGCTAGCAGGTTCATCCTCAAGGAAGATGAATAGATATGAATTTAAAAGGTAAATTTAATAATAGTTACAGTTAGATAAAAGGAAAAAAATATCATGAGCGATGACAAAAAAACGGTACATCAACCTGATGCTAACCTCGACCCGATTTCCGGGGAAACAGGGGCTCATCCAGTCGCAACGGGTATTGGTGCCGCGGGTGCGGGTGCTGCAGGTGCTGCGATCGGCGGTGCCATCGGCGGGCCTGTAGGAGCAGTTGTGGGCGCTGTGGTGGGTTCGTTTGGCGGCGGTTTGGTGGGCAAAGGTGTGGGCGAGGCGATCGACCCCACGGTAGAAGATGCTTACTGGCAAAGCAACTACAGTTCCCGTCCTTACGTGGACACGAGCGCGACTTACGAAGACTATCAGCCTGCATACCGCACTGGTTATGAGGGATACACTCGCTATGGCGCTACTGGTAAGAAATACCACGAGATCGAACCGGATTTGCAGCGCGACTACGAAACAAATCGCGGTAAGTCTAATGTGACTTGGGAAAAAGCGAAGCACGCCACGCGCGACGCTTGGGATCGGGTGGAACGCGCTGTTCCTGGCGACATTGACAAAGACGGCCGCTAAGGGCTTACGCCAAGTATTTCTCAGTCTTGGACGCACACCAACTCAAGCGTTCCGGTTATTTTTAGCCTGGTACCGGAATGGAGGGAAGTGTTTGATAAAAAAACCAGGCTGCAGCGTCTTGGACTGTTGTTGATAGGTGGCACAGTTTTTAACGCGAGTTTAGCGAAGTTTTTGGGGATTTTTAGCCCCTCTCTACATCGGAGAGGGTATTTTTATGCTCCCTTGAAATGGCATTTTTCAGGACGATTTTTATTTCACAGGGCTGTTCGCTGTGAGAACTCGCTATAGACGTACAGCCTTTGCTGTGCATGAGTTTCGCACTCCTAATAAACGCTTTTTACCAAATCGGGATGCTTCGGTTGGAGAGGGGCATTTTTTTTTGACTATTAGCCTTAAAATTAAACTAATTCAGGACTGAGCCATCGATCGCATATTTTTGTCATTGTTCGCGATGCGCTTTCTTCAATCGCAGCCGGATCGTAAAGCGTCGGTGGCTTCAAGTCCGATAATTGTTAATCTAAATCCTCTCATTCAAAATTGGTATTACTTGTGGATGAAATGTTGGAAACAGCTTGGACACTCAAGCAAAATTTAATTGACTTTGTGCTGGATGCTGAGGGAGAGTTGGCGGTAGCTTTGGAAGCTTATGCAGCAGCTCGATCGACCGGCGAGCGCTATGATATTGCTCAGCAAAATCAAGTGATTGACAGTTTTACAGTCGAAGGCAAAGTTGGAGAGAAAACGCCGATCGACCTATTTGTCGAAAGTCAGCCAGATTTAACCGAGAGCGAGCGCAGCTTGCTAGAAAGTTGGCAGCACAGAAGCTTCACCGGCTTATTTGAAATCACTCAACTTTCCCCCGACAAGTTTGAACTGATGAACTGGCTGACGGCTAAGCACTACGTTGTCAAGCCAAACAGCGCTAACTTCCTGCAAGAAATGTCTCGCTTTAAGTTAGGAGAAATCTTGCTGGCTCGGATTGCTCCCCTTACCGATGACTGGTGGATACTTTCGAGTTCTCCCATCCTGAAGGGGAAATTGGGTAAGCCGAAGTTGGCGGTGGCGATCGGCAATTTCAAGCAAAATCACAAAAAGAACCTGTACAGCGATGCCCCGGAATTGTTAGAGCAAGCTTGGGAGTCAGTAGAAAAGTACCACGAAGATTTTACCGAATTTTTTGGTAGTGATGAATTGACGCTATCGGGATATCACCTGAATAAACAGTTGGCTGAATTTCAGGAATTCATCACTAAAAAACGCCTAGCTGATATGGGCGTTGATGGAAGTAAATCTCTCGCGGATATCGTTGAAGATGCCGGAGTCGATCGAGAAGAAGTCAAAGCAGCAGCCATCGCGGCAGCAGGTGCCGATGCTAACGCAGTTGAGGTAATGCTCGACAGCAATGCTAGTTCAAAAATGGTAATGCCGAAAGTCGAATTGCCCGATCGCTTTAAGAAAGCCGAACAGGTGACAGCACTTTCTCATCCTCGCTGGGGACAAACCTTTTTGTCTACTTACGCTCAATTTACTGCACTGCTAGCAGCAGAAGACTTTTCAACCGTTCCCGGTTACGAAAAGCTGGTGCGTAACTATCTAGAAGATCCTGCAATTAATGTCTGGATTTGGCAACGGTTAGCTAAAGTTAATCCCGCGAAATTAGAACAAATTTTGCAAACTGTATTGGAACGTACAGACTTTCAGATAGATCACGATTTAGATGCCTTGCTGCAAGAGTTTAAAAAACCCTTAGAACCAGAACTCCCGGAAATTGCCAGCGTTCCCGTGCACCTGCACAACTTATTTCAGGAAGCTTTAGGCGAAGTTAATAAGTCAAAGTCCAAACCGCAGGAGAAAAAGAAAAGCTCTAAAGGCTTTAAATCCTAAGCAACTAAGTTCGTGGCATACTCCTACACGCTATGCTATTGCATACAGTGTAGGCTGCTCACAAACTCCACCTCATGCTATGTGCTAACCCGCCCGCTTCGCCAAGGCATACTCGATGAGATTGCCGCAGCCAAGGGAAAGCAGGAAGAGAATGGCAATTTCAAGTGCGAGTGCGATACTCCCCTCTAAATACACGCCTGGGACTTCCCGGCTGTTAGTTAAATAGCTTTGCAGTCAGGACTTTAGGTCAATGGCACTGAAAAAGTGAGCCAAAAAAAATCTGTAAGGCAAGATATACATAGATAATTGCCTTACAAACCAAAATATCTCTCTCCATTATGCCAAATCGTGCGTGCATTCTCAAACAACAATTTTTGCAGAGCGTTGCCTCACCTTGGGAAAAGCTGCTGCCAGATTCCTTAGTAGGTGAGCTTCTAGCGAATGAGAAGATCAGGTACTACCAAAGCATATACACACCCATAGTCACCCTGTGGGCGATGATATCCCAGGTACTCGACCCCGACAAAAGTTTGAGTCAAGCCGTGAAGCGGATGAGTACGTGGTTGAGTGCGGCCGGAGTCAAGTCTCCTTCTTCAGACACAGGGGCATACAGTAAAGCTCGTAAGCGACTACCCGAAAGACTTGTCCAACAGTTAGTACCCATAGTGGCAGAGGCACTAGAAAAGCAAGTTCCCATAGAACAACAATGGTGTGGACGACGGGTGCGGGTATTAGACGGCACAACTGTGTTGATGAGTGATACTGCTGCCAATCAAGCTGAGTATCCGCAACACAGCAATCAAAAAACTGGGTGTGGATTTCCCATCGCTAAAATAGTGGTACTCTTTTCATTGCTGACTGGGGCTGTGGTATCCGCTGGCATAGCTTCTTTGGCGACGAGTGAGATTGTGATGAGCCGTTTGATTTATGCAAATTTAGTCTCCGACGATGTGATATTGGCAGATCAAGCTTATGGTAATTATGTCGATTTAGTTTTAGTGAAACAGCAAGGAGCAGATGCTGTTTTCCGTAAAAATCATCTCCGTAAAAGTGACTTTAGACGGGGAAAAAAGTTGGGAATTGGCGATCACAAAGTCGTCTGGAATAAGCCCCAACAGTGTCCCAACCACATGACTTATGAGGAATTCGAGGCCTTGCCGTCTAGTTTCATCGTTCGGGAAGTATGCTTACGAATTAAGCGCCGCGGCTTCAGAGCTGAGCGTATCATTATAGTGACAACATTAGTGGATGCCAAACGCTACACTGTTGAAAAATTGACTTCTTTATATGGGTTTCGTTGGTCAGCAGCAGAAGTCAATTTACGCGCTCTAAAAACAACGTTAAAAATGGAGATGTTAACAGCTAAAACTCCGGTGATGGTGAGAAAAGAAATCTGGACACACTTATTAGCTTACACTTTACTACGTACCATTATGTGGCAGGCTGCATCTTCGTCAGAAAATACAGTTTTTCAACTCTCATTCCAATCAACTAGGCAGCAGTTTAATCTGTTATTGACGCTGTTGGCAACTACAGGAAAATGCCAACAGCGACAATGGCGTCAATTACTTTTGGAACAGGTGGCAACTAATTTACTCACGATTCGACCTGAGCGTTCTGAACCTAGAGTTTTGAAACGCAGGCCGAAACCATATCCTCGAATGCAGGAACCTCGCTCTGTCTTGAAAGCTAAACTGCGGGTGTGATTAAGCCTTGAGCAGTGCCATTGGACTTTAGGTGGTTTCTAAGAAAGAATTTACCGATTAGGAGGACGAACAGCAGTTCTCCCCTACGATGGAATGATGTTGTGTGGTAATTTTTATTCTGGAAATCACCTATCTCTGACGGAGGTTGAGCCCCCAGTTATCCTGCAAGCTCTTGGGAATCGTGAATTCCGTCTTTTGTCCCTCCCGCTCGAGGTAATGCAGTCCCTCAATCAGCCTGCGTGAGAATGCGCCACTGAGCCGCGCCGCCAGCTTCGAGCGATCCTGACTCTCGTCGGTGACTCCCAAAATCCAGCGCAGTGGACGTAAAAAGTGCCGAGTCCAATCGGCGCGTTCGATACCAACCGCTTCAACCACCCGTTCGTCGCAGAACTCGCGGATGAGCAGGGGAACGATACCATCGAACATCTTGCCGGGAACGCGCTCCTTCATATAATCCACCAGCGCAGCAGTCAGTTCTCGCCCGGCCTCTGACGGAGCTATATGATGGGCTAGTATCCCATCCCACAATGCTTTGCCCTCCTCGACATTGCGGGGTAGCATGTCCTCCTGAATTCCCATTATGCTGCCAATGATAAGCCAACAGTGAAAGAAGGCGGCTTCTTCCTCCGTGGAAAAGTCCAATCCTAGCTTTGTCAAGGTCTGGGGCAACAATGCAAAGGATAGCATTGTAGCAACCAAGTCTTCCTGGTTAATGGGAACGCCGTACTCAGCAAGCCAGCGGGGATATTGCCGCATGTGGTAGCGAATTGTGGTGTGCAGCAGACGGATCTTTTGAGCCGTCCGTACCCCACGACCATTTGGCTCCAACCCACCCTCGGCCATAACATCGAGGATAAACTGCGCGGTTTCCATGAGGCGTTGATGTATCCTTTTGGTGATCCGGTGTGTCAGACTCAGTACCTGCGCTCCCTTGGCACAGGAGTAGCATGAAGGCAACGACCAGCAAAACAACGCCATCGTCATTTGCATACCATAACGCGAAAACAGTTGCTGTCCGAGTCGGATCTGCTCCCGATCCGCCCATGAAGGCCAGTCATCTGTGGTATTGAGGAAATCTTCAAGCTCGTCAGGCATTTCGACTGCCACCAGATCATCGTTGTTTTGAATGTCTTTTAGAAGTTTATTTACAGCGTCCACCTCATTGAGCCCAAAGATTTTTTCAATGACGGAATCGGCTTGCGGATCACCGATTTCACGATACGAGTCTAGGGTGTTGCGGGTCCATCGGCTTGATAACATGGGTCTTTAAGTCCGTAGTTTTTTTGAGAAATAAGTTAAGTGGGCGGGAAAATTTATAAGTATTCGACAAAGAACAAGTTACTAAGGTGATTTCCAGAATAAAAATTACCACACAACATCATTCCCTCGTAGGGGAGAACTGCTGTTCGTCCTTTTAATCGGTAAATTCTTTCTTAGAAATCACCTAAATAGCTTTGCAGGTAGGACTTTAGTGCTTCTTCACCGCGAT
Source organism: Microcoleus sp. S13_C5 (assembly GCF_036700845.1). Lineage (NCBI taxonomy): Bacteria > Bacillati > Cyanobacteriota > Cyanophyceae > Oscillatoriales > Microcoleaceae > Microcoleus > Microcoleus sp. S13_C5. The sequence continues at coordinate 34,446 of NZ_JAUBPR010000043.1, read as the reverse complement.
CGAAAGAACTGAAGTCCTCACTACAAACCCCTTTTTTTAATCTTCAACTTGTCGGACAGCCATGCGTTGCAGCGGCAGGCTGAGTATGCTAGAAGCAGTCAACAAGTAAGAAAGAACCGTAGTCAGCTTCAAACTGAGCAATAACCAGCTATCTTCTGGTAGGTGAAGTTTAAGCCCGAAAAAAGAGATGCAGTACACTATCCAGTAAGTAAAGCTCATCTTCATTAGGATTTCTTCGCTCAAAGTGCGAGCGTCCGTTGGCTGCGAGTTACGATTATCACTCAGCAGGACTATACCCGCAATAGAAGCCACAAAAGAAACCATAACGAGATAGTCATGCCAGTTAAGCTCAACCATTTCTAAACTCCGCTTTTATCCGAATTTTTGGAATCAGACATCAGTCTAAAGGATAAGTTTTCCAGGTCAAAGCAATAGTTACAAATTGAAACAGCCGCAGTTACAAATCGCAATGAAAATCAACCGCAACCACCAGCCACAGGCTCGTTTAGTCAGTCGCAAAGGACAATTGCCCTTAAATATTGTCAAGTTGGGAGTACCTCGCCTGCATTTTGCCGACCTCTACCACAGGCTGCTAACTCTTTCTTGGCCGCGATTTTTCATGCTCATTTGTCTCTCCTATATAGTCACAAATTCTTTATTTGCTTTAGCTTACTTGGCGGGAGGAGATTGCATTGCTAACGCGCGGCCCGGTTCTTTCCAAGATGCCTTTTATTTCAGCGTGCAAACAATGGCGACGATCGGCTACGGCGCCATGTACCCGCGCACGGATTACGCTAATACTATAGTCGCGATCCAAGCGCTTTTTGGTTTGTGGGGAGTAGCGATGGTGACAGGACTGGCTTTTTCGAGATTTTCCAAACCAACAGCTAGAGTTATCTTCAGTCGCGTAGCTGTGATCGCTCCTTTCAACGGCGTTCCGACTCTGATGTACCGCACTGCAAATCAGCGTTTTAACCAAATTTTAGAAGCGCAGCAGCGAGCTACTTTGATCCGTGACGAGGTAACACCGGAAGGAGAATTTATGCGGCGTTTTTACGATTTGCAATTGGTGCGAAGTCACTCTCCGGTTTTTGCATTAACTTGGACGGTTATGCACGCAATTGAGGAGAACAGTCCTTTGTACCAACTTACTGCCCAAGATTTGATGGAACAGCAAGCGGAAATTGTAATTACGTTAACAGGAATTGACGAAACAGTTTCGCAAACTATTCATGCGCGACATTCTTTTGTGGCGTCTGAAATTATGTGGAATATGCGGTTTGTAGATATTCTTTTGAAATCGGCGACGGGAGGGCGGGTGGTTGATTATACTCGGTTTCACGATGTGAAGCCTGTTGAATGAAAGTTTTGATTTAGCCACCAGTGCTAGAATACCTGTATGGCAAAAACAAGTTAATATTTATGAACTCAATAATTACAAAGATGACACTGAAAGAATTGCAACTGCAACTCTTAGCTTTAACTCCCGAAGAGAAGGCTCAAGCTATAGAATTACTAGCCCAAAGTTTAAGAAAATTTTGGTCGGGAATTCAAAAGACTCCCGGCGTGTGCGGCGGCGATGCTTGCATCAGACAAACGCGAATTCCTGTTTGGGTGCTGGTGAATGCTCGCCGTTTAGGTATTTCTGAAGCTGAACTCCTAGAAGACTATCCGACTCTGCGTGCCGCTGATTTGGCGAATGCTTGGGCTTATGCTGAGGCATATTCTGATGAGATTGAAATAGCAATTAGAGAACAGGAAGAGGCATAAACAGTGGCAGATATTTATACCGCGATCGCACAAAGCATTAAAACTGAGATATTTTACCATTTTAAATCAGGCTTTTATGAACGGGCAAGATGCCCGTTCCACAAGAAATTCATTCTTTGTGGAACGGGCATCTTGCCCGTTCGTGAAAAGGGTACAACATCTCAGTTAACATAAACAAAATACTCCTCGTACTATGCGAATAATTCATACTGCTGACTGGCATTTAGGGCGGCGTTTCCGAGGGATCGATCGCACTTTTGAAATTGCGATCGCCCTCGAACAGATTTTGAAGCAAGCAAAAGCATTGGATGTCGATGCTGTGCTCGTTGCGGGCGACATTTTCGACGTGCCCAACCCTCCCGCTTACGCCGAACGCATTGCTTATAACTTTTTCTGCGAACTCCAAGCGGCAGGAATTCCCGCAATTGCGATCGCCGGTAATCACGATTCCGCATCCCGCATCGACAGCATCGCGCAATTGCTTTCCCTCGCGGGTGTGCGCGCTTTAGGCAAACCCAGGCTTTCCGCAGACGGCGGCACAATTACTCTTAATACAAAAAGCGGTAAACTTTGTGTGGGAGCCATGCCTTTTGCTTCCGAACAAAGACTGTTAGATGCTAATTCTCTTTGGCAGTCTGGCGATGCCGATCGCCGAAAAGATTACCGCGAAATCGTAGCATATTTACTCGAAGATTTAACCAGGGATTTTAGAGGCAATACTGTCAATTTTCTCATGGGACACATGAGCATTGACGGCGCGCGATTGGCAAAATCCGAAGTCGCTTATTACACGCGAGAAAAATACCTGCTGTCAGCCCAAACTCTGCCACCGGAAGCTCAGTATGTCGCCCTCGGACACATCCACATTCACCAGCGGATTTCTGAGACTTCTCCCGCTTATTATTCCGGTTCTTTGATTCAGTTAGATTTTGGAGAAGCGGAACAGGAAAAAGGATTTTGCTTGATAGAAGTTGAGCCGGGAAGTCAGGCAAAGGTGGAATTTAAGCCTGTGGCTTGCCACAAGCCGTTAAAAGTGCTTAAATGTCATAACGACAATCTTGATGAAACTTTAGAAGCTCATCAGTATCATCCGGGTTTCTTGAAAGTAATTGTCGAACTGGACAGTCCGCAAATCGGACTTGCCGATCGAGTGCGCCAAATCTGTTCTCAAGCGCTGTTAATTGAACCGCGCTATCCAGATGCAGCGCTAGAACCAACAGAAATAACTAATATCGATCCCAATAATTTCGATCCCGCAGCCGAGTTTTGCAACTATTATCAAAACCGATTGGGAACGACACCGAAACCGGCAGTATTGGAGGAATTTCAAAACTTGTACAAGAAGTTTAAGGAAACAGTTAACAATTAAATACTCTTGTCCCTCCCCCTTATTTTAACTTCCAGGCTCCGTCTGGGAACCAAGATCAAGAGGCTCTGCCTCGCACTTAAATAGGAAAATTGGAGGCAGAGCCTGCGGATATGCGTTACCAGGCTCTGCCTGGTAAAGAGTAATAGAAATCCACCCTCTAAAATTTAAAATCAGTATGCGTCCACTCGAACTTATTCTCGAAGGATTTACCAGCTTCCACCGCGAACAGCGTTTAGATTTTTCTCAACTCGATTTGTTCGCAATTACTGGTGCTACAGGTGCGGGCAAATCTTCACTGCTAGATGCCATGACTTACGCTCTTTTTGGTACGACAACTCGCAGCGGCAAACAAGTAAGTGATTTGGCAAGTCAAGGTAGCGAAAATTTAAAAGTACAGTTGCGTTTTTCTGTGGGTTCGGCACAGTATCGGGTGACGAGAAGGTGGCGTTTTCGTCCGAAAAATCCCGAGAATAAGGTGATTTTGGACAACTGGCAAAATGGCGAATGGGAAACTTTGGGAACGAGTATTGTAGCTGTTCAAAATACCATTGAACAGATTTTAGGAATGGATTTTGATACTTTTACGCGAGCAATTGTTCTGCCTCAAGGCAAGTTTGATGAGTTTATTAAAGGGGATGCTTCAAAACGCCGGGAAATTTTGAGGCAGCTAGCGGGATTTGAGATTTTTGAGCAGATGCGGAAGGAAGCAAACGAACTCGCAAAGTTGCTGAAACAGGAACGGGAAATGGTGGAAAGGCAGCTAGCTGAGTTGAGCGCGCCGTCGGCGGATGAGGTGGCTCAAAGACGATCGCAACTTTTGATTTTAGAGCAGCAGTTGCCTGAGCTCGATCGCGCCGTTATGAAAGCTCAGAAGGCTCTAGATGAAGAGGAACAGCTATTTTCGCAAATCGCTCGCTGGCAAGAGCTGCAACAAAAACTAGCTGAATTAAATGCTAATTCCGCCGAGGTGAAAATTTTAGCGCAGCGTTTAGAAAGAGCGCAAGCTGCCAATCATTTACAGGGAGATTGGGCTTTAGTGCGATCGGCTCGCAGTCAGTATGAAACTGCCGAAAGTGCCTCGGTGGCAGCGCGAAAGCAGTTAATTAAAGCTCGCTCTGAGATGGCAGTAGAGCAGCAGCAACTTGACGCGGCCAAAGCCAAAGAACAGGTGCTAGCGCCACAAATTAAGGCTCGCGAAGATGCTCTAGCTGCTGCTAAGGTATATGAGGAACAGCGCGCTCAATTAGAAACAGAAGTTGCGCTTGCCCAAAAAATTCAACAGGAAAAACTCCGCCTTTTTCAAGCAGCAGATAAAGAACTGCAAGCTGCTAACAATAAAATTCAAGGTGCGGGTTTTCGAGTTACTCAAACAGCGGCACAGCTCGAACAGTATTCGCCAGGAGGAAAGCGTTTAGAGCAATTGCAGCAAATTTCACCATTATTGATGGAAGTTCACCTAATTAGCAAGCAGCAAAAGAATCAGCAAGAACAGTTGGATAAATCTCTGGCAGAGAAGGAAAGGGTTCAACAAAATTATGTGGAGGTTGCCAGTAATTTAGAAACAGCCGAAATCAGGCTAAAAGAGTGCAGCCGCGAGTTAGAAGCGGCGGAAACCGCTAATGCGGAAGCGGCACGTTTAGAGAGTGTTGCTGTTGTCAGAATGTCGCTGAATCCTGGCGATACTTGCCCGGTGTGCGGGGGGGTGCATCCTGAGAGCGAGAGCCTTCCTCCTTTGCCAAATTCTAATATTGTCGATGTCGCTGATTTGCGGCATAAATTTGCTGCGGCAAATCAGGTTTTTCAAGCTGCTCAAAGGTTGGAGGCGGAGGCAAAAAGTGCAGTTTCAGCCTGCCTGCAAAAAGAGTCGGAAATTGCTCAAATGCTCGAATTAACTGCGAATAGAGTTGCCGAATTGCAGCAGCAAATCACTCAAGTTCTGGAAGATTCTCATTGGGAAAGCTTGGGGTTGCAGCAGGAGTTGGCGATACTTAAAGAGAGCGATCGCCAATACCGCGAAACCGAACAGCAGTTCCAACTGGCATCATTGGAATATGATAATTTTCAGGAAAGATTTAATTTGGCGGTGGCGACTCAAGCAGCTAAACAGCAGGAATATCAAGATGCGATCGCCGAATCAGACCGCCGCCAGAAGCAGTTGCAAAGTTGTGTAAATGCGCTTTATCAAATTACCGAATATCAACCTTATGCTAATTTAGCAAAAGTCTTAGAACAAGACAAACAAGACTTGGCCAATCTGCTGAAAGTTGCCGAAAAATCATATCAAACTGCTCAAAATAAGGTTATTCAAGCAGCAGAAAGAGAGCAACAAGCTGGAGAAGCTTTTGGGCAAGCCCAGGCTCAGAAACAGCAGCTAAACCTGGATTGGTCAGCAAAATTAACAGCGGCTGATTTCACAGAAGAGACATTTTTAGCAGCGGTTGCGACAGTTAAGGAACAATCAGACTGGGAAAATACTATTCGCTCTCACCGCGAATCAAAAATTCAGTTAGAGACGCGGGCGAAAGATTTGAGCGAGGCGATCGCAGGCAGAACTACGGATGAGAATACTTTAGCACAAGTGCGATCGGCAAAACATACCGCCCAAGAAAACCTCAAACAAGCCAACAACAACCGCGCCGAACTGTTAGCGTGGATTCAAGTAGCAGCCCAAAATCTCGAACAAGCCGAAAGACTGTCACAGCAAATCACAAATTTCACAGAACAAGAGCAAACTTATCACACTTTAGCGCAGAATCTCAAATCCAACGAATTTCAATCCTACATTTTAGAACATTTAGAAGCAGAATTAGTTGGAAGCGCCACCTTAATTTTGCAAGAATTAACCGACAATCGCTACAAACTAAGAAACCAAGACGGCGAATACTGGGTAGCAGATAATTGGAACGGTGGCGAAGCTAGACGAGTGCGTACTCTTTCCGGTGGCGAAACCTTTGCCACTTCCTTATCAATGGCTTTAGCTTTGTCAGAAAAGCTGTCTCAAGGAGCTCACTTGGGCAGCTTATTTCTAGATGAAGGATTTGGTACTTTAGATACCGAAACTCTCGAAAGCGTTACTCAAATTTTAGAATCTTTGCGGCAGCGAGAAAGGCTGATTGGAGTGATTACCCACGTTCGAGAATTGGGCGAAAGATTGCCCGCACAAGTTAAAGTTTCTAAATCACCCCAAGGTTCTAAAATAGAAGTACATAGATCCTGAAGTGAGAGGCGCGTGCGTGAAATAGTAAACTTGCTTAAGGACGTACATTATCACTAAATCTGGCCCTACAATTACCTATAATATATGATAAAAAATCACGACGCGACTCGAATGCAATCGGTACAGTCGCCCATAATTCCAGTAGTTGGCGAACTGATTCGCCAAAATCCGGGAACGATATCTTTAGGACAAGGTGTAGTTTACTACAATCCGCCACAAGAATCATTTGACAAAATCCCCGAATTCTTCGCAAATCCAGACAATCACAAATACAAAGCCGTGGAAGGTATTCCACAATTACAGGATGCAATCGCAGCCAAACTAAAAATAGATAACGACATAGAAATTAATAGCAAAAACTGCATTGTCGTTACCGCCGGCAGCAACATGGGATTTACCAACGCCATTCTCGCCATCACTTCGGCGGGAGACGAAGTTATTATCCAATCACCTTATTACTTCAACCACGAAATGGCGGCTATTATGGCAAATTGCCGACCAGTGATAGTAGAAACAGACGCCAACTATCAACTTAATATCCATGCTATAAAAAAAGCCATTACTGACAAAACGCGAGCCATAGTTACCATTTCCCCAAACAATCCAACTGGTGTTGTTTATTCGGTCGAAGCACTCCGGGAAGTTAACGAAATTTGTCGCCAGCACAACATCTATCACATCAGCGATGAAGCTTACGAATATTTTACTTATAACGGCGTCAAACACTGTTCGCCCGCAGCTTTTCCCAATAGCAGCGAACATACAATTTCTTTGTTTAGCCTTTCCAAGGCTTACGGTTTTGCGAGTTGGCGGATCGGGTATATGGTAATCCCAGAACACTTGCTCGTTTCTGTGAGAAAGATTCAAGATACCATCTTAATTTGTCCGCCCGTAATTTCTCAGTATGCAGCCCTGGGAGCCTTGCAAGTTGGTAGAGGTTACTGCGATAATTATGTAAGGGCGATCGCATCCGTGCGACAACTCGTATTAGATGAACTCAATACCATCCAAAACTTGTGTACAATTTCCCCAGCCGCTGGAGCTTTCTACTTTTTCTTGAAAGTTGATACTGAACTAGATACAATGAAATTAGTAGAACAATTAATTCGCGAATATCACGTAGCAGTGCTTCCCGGTACAACCTTCGGCATGGATAGCGGCTGCTATTTGCGCGTTGCTTATGGTGCTTTGGAAAAAGCAACCGCCACCGCAGGTATTAGGAGATTAGTTAAAGGCTTGAAGACAATTTTAAACAAGTAAAATAGGAATTTTAAACATGGTTGCCACGAACTTGAAAGGAAATACAAATATTCAAGATACCTCCGCTGCAAAACTGGCAGACTTGCGCGATTTGATGGCAGATTACGACTTAGATTGCTATTTCATCCCAGCGGTTGACGAACACTTAAATTTATCAGTTCCAGTAGCCAAGCAGCGGCGAGCTTGGATGTGCGGTTTTACGGGTTCCGCCGGCGATTTGTTGGTTGGCAAAGATTCCGCTTGGTTGTTTGTGGATTCCCGCTACTACGAACAAGCCGACTTGCAAGTCGATACTGGAATTATTCAAATATCGAAACTCGGCTTAGAAGGAAATTTAACCTTAATTGAAACTTTAGAAAAACTGGCTGTAGAATCGGCCGAAAAATCAAGGAAAATTCGCCTGGGTTTTGACCCGTTTACAGTAGCGACAGAGCAATATCAAAATTGGGTGAAAAAATTCGCAACTGCGGAGATTGATCTCATACCAATCCGGGAGAATTTGACAGACAAAGTGCGATCGCAAACTCCTTGGCAAACAGCAGAGACTTTACCCGCGATTGATGCAGAGCCCATATTTAGCTTACCTGTATCCCTGACAGGAGAAACCGCCGCCGAAAAATTAGCCAGAGTCAGGGAAGCGATGCAAAAAGCCAATATCGGTGTGCTTCCGATTACCAACCTGAATCAAATAGCGTGGCTGTTCAATCTCCGAGGCTCGGATATTCCCCACATTCCCATTTTCATATCCTATGCCATTGTCACCACAGATTCAGCGTTTTTGTTTACAAATCCCGAACGAATTTCCCCCGAAATCAAGCAAGAATTGCGGGCGGATGTAACTTTGCTTCCCTACGCCGACTATCCGCATACATTAGAAACTTGCGTAAATTTGCCACATAAAGTGCGGGTACTTTTAGACCCGAAACACAGCACAGCAGGCACGTACCAGTTAATATTAAACCATCAAGAAGCGCAGTTTTATAACATCGAAATAGTTTTTGATACTCATCCGGTAGAAGGGATGAAAGCTCGCAAAAATCCCGTAGAAATTGAGCAGATGAAATCAGCTAATTTCAAAGCAAGTCGAGCGAAAACTTTGGCTTTAAAGTGGTTGACAGAACAGCTAGAAAATGGTAAGGTAGTTACCGAGTTTGATGTCAAAGAAAGCATCGAAAATTTTTACCAGCAAGAAACTGATTTTCAGACTTTAACTTTTAGAACGATCGCCGGTGCGGGAGCCAATAGCTCGATCGTACATTACGGAACCCCCAGCCCTGAAATAACGTTAAAACCGGGGGAACTGCTGTTATTGGACTCAGGGGCGCAATATTTAGCAGGTACAACCGACGATACGAGAACAATAAGTATCGGAGAACCGACGGCGCTACAAATAGAACACTACACAACTGTCTTAATCGCGCACATCAACTGTGCCATGCAGCTATTTCCCAAAGGAACAACGGGAGCGCAATTAGATGCGATCGCCCGTGCGGTATTATGGCAAGAACAGCTAGACTACGGACACGGTACAGGGCACGGCGTCGGCGCGTTTTTAGCCGGTCACGAAGGGCCAAACGGCATCAGCAAATCTGTGCAGTATCCCCTGGAAGCCGGAATGGTAACGAGCATCGAACCGGGATATTACGAACCGGGATGGGGCGGAATTCGCATCGAAAATCTCTATGTTGTCAGGGAAATGCTATCAAAAAACGGTTCGGTTTGGTACGGATTTGAATCGCTGACGTATATTCCGTTTGAGCGCAAATTGATAAATGTCGATCGACTGTCAAAGACTCAACTCGCATGGTTGAATAATTATCACGCTTCGGTAGTCGAGAAACTGGAACCCGTACTTGATGCAGCAACAATTGAATGGTTGAAAAAAGCCTGCGCTGCGTTAGGTTAAGCCTTGTAATTTGTCGCACATTTAACTTGTGCACCTATTTTTCGGGAAACTCTTGTGGGGTGGGCACGCCAGCCCGCCCCAAAGGTACAAAATAGCACATATCAGATAGGGACACGGCACTGCCATGTCCCTACTGTATTTAATCCGATATTTAATCCGATTGAAAACTGCTATAAAGCTGGTGACAGGATTTGAACCTGCGACAGGCTGATTACAAATCAGCTACTCTACCAACTGAGTTACACCAGCAGTGAAACTTAATATAGCAAACTTATAGTCATCAGCGCAACCCCCCCAGCCAACTTTTTTGTCACATTCCCCCAAAAGCTCTCCTCGCAAGGGCGGAACAAAAATGATCTTCCTCTGAGCAATGCCCGGTGCTTTTGGGCCCACTCACGAATCGCAGCGCCAAATCTTAATTGTCTGATCCGCACTGCCGCTGGCGAGCAAATTGCCCGAAGGTGCGATCGCCACCGAGTACACCGTACCCGAATGTCCCTTAAGACTGCTCAACAACTCCCCCGTCTGCAAATTCCAAATATTAATCGTATTATCATCGCAGCCACTCACCAAAGTCAAACAGTCCCCACTGATAGCAACCGAATCGCCCCGACTCACATAATTCTGCAAAATATGCAGCGCCTCATTCGTTCCTAAATTCGTTACACCCTTTCCCTTCGCATAATTAGTATTTAAAATCCGCAACAAACTGCCCGTGTGCAAATTCCGCAGCTTAATCGTATAATCATTGCTGACGCTAGCAAGAATCTGACCATCCGGCGCGATCGCCACAGAATTCACCCCAACATTCAACCCCGAAAGAGTCCGCAGCAACTTGCCGCTTTCCACATCCCAAACCTTACTCGTCGCATCCGAACTGCCACTCGCCAATATTTTACCGTCCGGGCTAAAAACCACCGCATTCACATTGTCAGAATGGCCCCTCAAAGTCCGCAGCAACTCACCAGTCCGCAAATTCCAAAGCTTAATCGTATTATCAGCCCCACCGCAGCTAGCAATTACCGGGCGCTTCGGGTTAATCGCCACCGAATTCACCTCCATAGAATGCCCCGGAAAAGTACACAGCAAATCACCATTGTGTAAATTCCAAAACTTAATGGTTTCGTCCGAACTGCCGCTGACCAACATTTTTCCGTCATAGCTAATCGCAACCGAATTTACGCGATCGGAATGTCCCGTCAGAGTGCCAATTAATTCCGCTGTTTCTAAATTCCAAATCTTAATAGTTTTATCCCAACTACCGCTAGCCAGAATTTTACCGTCTGGGCTAATCGCCAGAGAATTCACAAACGATGAATGTCCCGGCAGCGTATATACACACCGCCATTTCTGATGTTTTAATTTGTGAGCTAATTCCTTCACCCGCTTAGCTGCCGCCTCAGCTTCCTCTCTGCGTTTGAGTTCAGCCTCCTCCAAACGCTGGCGTTCCGCCCTAGCTTTCGCCTCTCGCAGCGCCAGCCGCCGCATTTCTCCCTTATAGACTATTCGCTGCTGCTCCTGAATTTCTTTAAGAGTTTCAATATACGGTAGGGCCCAATCTTTAGAAAACCATTCCTGAGCAAATTCCGCCTCTAATTTAAATAACTGAGGTTCGTGAGTAAAATCGATATTTAAATAATACAAATCCGCTAAAAAAGCCGCCAATAACTTGTGAATAGTCACAATTATTTGCCGAATAATCCGCAGGCTCAGCTTTTGGTCTTTCCCCTCCGCCTCCAACTGGTGATAAACCTCTTCCCAATTCCAAGGCTGCATAGCCACTAGAGAAACGCTCTGATTGATGACGCCCCAAAAACCCACATGAAAATTAACTTCATAATCGCTAATATCGCTGTACAGTATAGCTGTCGGTACGGGAGATAACACAGTCTGCAACCGCTCCACATCAATATCAGAAATGGATTTTTTGAAATAGTCTCCGTAAAACTGAACCGGGCACAAATCTCCGTGCGGAGGATAGTGCTGGTTCAAAAAAGCTCTTAACTTAGCGGGCAGCTCGATATTCAGATTGTGGCGAAACGAATCGGGGCAATCTTGGCTAATTTTTGCGGGAGCAACTAACAGCAGCAATCGGTGCTGCTGCTGCTGCAAAATCTGTTCAGTTTCCTGCCGGCTCAAATTAGAAAACCAGTTGTCCCTGTCCCAAATAGTTTGAATTTCGCTCAGCTTAACTCGAATTGCTTCTGATTGAAACTCCCGCATTAAGTCGCGGCAAAGCCGACTAATTGCCCGCTTATCTCTTACTTCTTGTGCCTTAATTCGATTAGCCCGTTCCTCCTTTACCCTTTCTTCTGCGTCGGCGAGCGCGATTAATTCTTGTTCTCTGGCCTGCTGCCGCTGCAAATATCTCATTTGTGCTTTAATCCAGCGGGGGTCTTTTTTGATTTGCTGGTTCAAAGCTGAAGAACCAGACGGCTCAATTTCTGCATAGCGTTCGTTGACAGCGCTTGCTCCCAATCTTTCTCCCAATTCAGAGGCTACAGGCTTCAACAGTTCAATTAGGGTGTCTGAGACGGGGCGGGGTAAGGACATACCAGTTAAAACTTTTTCTTACTTAAGGGCGATCGCGCGAGTCAGGCATATCTCGCTGGGGGGGGACTCTTGGCAGGGCTATTACATTTGAGCGATCGGCCGATGGTAGTCGTAGGGCGTATCGTGCAGCCGCGCAAGTTGAGCACCTTAACTCAATAATAATATTTATTTATACACTTTACATTTTACCCCAAATCTGGATCGAAAGCACCGAGGGAAAAGACATCAGGATATGCGATCGACCCTGAGTTCCCCCAATTCGTTTTTTTTGTTGCCTTTTCACTCGCTCTTGTCTATAATCGTACTTCACAACCATAATTACGGTATCCCGACCCAATAACCGTACTTTCTCTAGAGGAACAAATATAATGAGTCCGTGGCAACGCCTAACTCAACACCTTCACTGGCCGCAACAGCCACCCGCCGGCACAAACCAATCATTTAAGGCGCTCAAAAGATTTGTGTCGCTATTTTTAGTGGGAATAACTTTAAGTCTGGCCGTTGCATCCTGCGGCCAGGGAAGCACCAACAACCCCGTAGCCACTCCAGGCGGTGCTACTCCAGGCGGTGCTAGCCCAGCAGCCAACAAAGGCAACGTAGAATTAACCCTAGTATCCTTCGCCGTCACCAAAGCCGCCCACGAAGCCATAATTCCCAAATTCGTACAACAATGGCAAAAAGAAAAGGGTCAAACCGTCACTTTTAACCAAAGCTACGGCGGTTCCGGTTCCCAAACTCGGGCCGTAATTGACGGTTTAGAAGCAGACATCGTACACCTAGCGCTCGCCCTCGACACCGCAAAAATCGAAAAAGCCGGACTAATTCAACCTGGGTGGGAAAAAGAAGTTCCCAACGAAGGCATAGTCAGCAAATCCGTAGGAGCAATAGTCACCCGCGAAGGCAATCCCAAAGGCATCAACACCTGGGAAGATTTAAGCAAAGACGGAGTAAAAGTGATTACTGCCGATCCCAAAACATCAGGTGTTGCCCGTTGGAATTTCCTTGCACTTTGGGGCTCGGTTGTTAAAACCGGAGGAGACGAAACGAAAGCATTAGACTTTACTAGCAAAGTCTACAAAAACGTCCCGATTCTGACTAAAGATGCCCGCGAAGCCACTGATGTATTTTTCAAACAAGGGCAAGGCGACGCCTTAATTAACTACGAAAACGAGATTCTTCTGGCAGGTGAGAAAGGCGAAAAACCGACTTATACTATTCCCGAAGTCAATGTTTCGATCGACAATCCGATTGCCATTGTCGATAAAAACGTGGATAAACACGGTACTCGCGAAGTCGCCGAAGCATTTGTCAAGTTTCTATACACCCCAGAAGCTCAGCGAGAATTTGCCAAAGTAGGCTTCCGCCCCGTAGATGCGACAGTAGCGGCGGAACCAGAATTTGTCAAAAAATATGCCCCCATCAAAACCCTATTTACAGCTCAAGACTTAGGAGGCTGGAAAGATATTCAGCAGAAATTCTTTGATGACGGAGCTGTTTTTGACAAAATCCAAGGTTCAATTAAACAGTAAAAAAACAGAATGCTCAGATCCCCGACTTCCTCGAAGTTGTCGGGGATCTAAAAGATTCACTATTCTTGGCAAATCCAAACTATTCACTTATGGCTGTATCATCTCCAACCAGCAACCCTGAATCTCCGATCGAAAATATCAAAAGGGCGATCGGCAAAATCACATTACCTTGGGGAATCACCCTAGGCTACCTCAGCTTAATGCTATTGCTCCCAGTTGCAGCAATGCTGCTGAAAGCCAGCACAGCAAACCCCGCCGAATTTTGGGCAATTGCCACCAGTCCGATCGCCCTTTCCGCCTACGATGTCACCTTCTTTACGGCATTAATTGCGGCATTAATTAACGGAGTATTCGGCACCTTGATTGCCTGGGTATTAGTCCGCTACGACTTTCCTTTAAAACGGGTTGTCGATGCAGCAGTCGATTTACCTTTTGCACTGCCCACCTCCGTCGCCGGTTTAACTCTCGCCACAGTTTACAGCGATAACGGCTGGATCGGCGGGCTATTTGCACCCTTGGGAATCAAGATCTCATTTACTCGCTTGGGCGTAGGAATAGCGATGATATTTATTTCCTTGCCCTTTATCGTGCGGACTGTACAGCCAGTTTTAAACGAGATGGAAAAAGACATCGAAGAAGCAGCTTGGTGCTTGGGTGCTTCTCAATTTCAAACCTTCTGGCGAGTAGTTTTACCGCCGCTATTTCCGTCTATTTTAACCGGAGTAGCTCTCGGCTTTTCGCGAGCAGTTGGCGAGTATGGCTCTACTGTAATTGTAGCTTCTAACATACCCTTCAAAGATTTAATCGCCCCAGTATTAATTTTTCAAAGATTGGAACAGTACGACTACGCAGGAGCAACAGTTATCGGCACTGTATTGTTAGCTATTTCCCTGGCAATGCTGTTCGCAATTAATCTATTACAAGCATGGAGAAGACGCTATGACGGCTAATATAAATTCACCCGCTGATTACCAATTTCCGCCTGCGGGTTCTAGTCGGAGTCAGGAGAAAGCCTGGGTAAAACCAACTTTAATCGGAATTGCGAGCGGCTATCTTGCTCTCGTCTTATTCATCCCCATGCTCAACGTTTTTTACCAAGCTTTCAGAAAAGGATTTGAGCCATTTTTTTCTAACTTAACCTCGCCAGATTTTCTGCACGCAGCGCAACTTACCCTAGTGATTTCTCTGATTGTCGTGCCTGTAAATACAGTCTTCGGTTTGTGTGCAGCCTGGGTAATTGGTCGCAATAAATTTCGGGGGCGCACGCTATTAATCAGCATTTTAGACGTGCCCTTTGCCATCTCTCCCGTAGTTGCAGGTTTAATGATTGTACTGCTTTACGGTCGGGTGGGCTGGTTCGGGCCGTGGCTGGAGGCGGCCAATATCAAGGTTATTTTTGCCTTCCCTGGAATGGTTCTGGCTACTGCTTTTGTTACCTTACCTTTTGTGGCCCGCGAAGTAATTCCTGTTTTGGAAGAAGTGGGAACAGATCAAGAAGAGGCGGCGAAAACTTTGGGAGCAAATGACTGGCAAATTTTCTGGAATGTCACGCTTCCCAGTATTCGCTGGGGATTACTTTACGGAGTTATTTTGACCAATGCTAGAGCAATGGGAGAATTTGGAGCCGTCTCTGTAGTGTCGGGAAATATTGCTAAAAAAACGCAAACTTTGCCTTTGTTTGTAGAGGATGCTTACAAGCAGTACGCGACGCAAGCCGCATTTTCAGCGGCCGTAGTTCTAGGTCTTTTAGGAGTTGTTACCCTCGTACTTAAGGAGATTTTGGAACGAAAAACTAGCATTAAGGAGGTTGAAGAATAATCATCAGTCATTAGGATGTAGGGTACCCAGTTGTTAGTCATTAGTAGGGTGCGTGGCTATCGACAATCTGCTTGGAATCTGGAAAATCTCCCAGTCCGCACTCTACAAAATATTGGTGCAAAATGTAAACAGAAACAAATATTAGGAGGCCCAAATGTTAGCTCACAACACTAGCGAATCTGAATTTGAGGCGATCGACAATTTTCACAAAACCCAAGAATCAGATATTCCCAAATCTGAAAGTGGCGACAGCAGACCAACTCAAACCCGCATTCGCATTCGTGTTCCTAAAGAATACCATCAGGAACCTGTGATCTCTAACCTGATTTCTGAATACGGTTTGACGGTGAATTTTAATGCCGCTTTGTTGAGTGTCAAAACTTTAGATGACGGTTGGTTTGACTTGGAACTTAACGGTACAAGTAAACAGATTGAAACGGCTCTAATGTATCTCAATGATTTAGATGTGGAAATCTGGAGCAATTCCAATAATCCCGAGGAAGAAACTTGGTAATTAGTGAGTCTTGGACGCACCAAACTGGAAGAAGAGTTAATATTCTGGACTGCCCCGGCTAATTTTATTTCTTCGACCCAGTTTATTGAGTCTAATAGTCTCTAGGAATGTTAGTCATGAGTCAGCCTATCTCTTCCTGTAAAATAACCGTTATCAAGATTCTAGTGAGGAATGCAAGCCTTCATAAAACTCAGAGGACTTGCATTCCTTACTACCAAGCAAGTTGACTGCGGTTGTTCGTTAGCGAAGCCCTCGAAGAGGATCGCACATACCGATAATTCAGCAGCCAACACCTACCAAATAACACAAGCTTACAGCTAATAACCGTGATTGATGACTCTTGATTAACAAATATCGATCGCCATCGGTTAACTATTGGATTGACAATTTTTATCAAATCTGGTATTTTATCCATCTCTGGTATATCAATAAACAGCGCGCAAGTCTTCTCCAACATTGTTGTAACAGCCGGAACAATATCCCCCTTTAAAACTTCTAAACAATCAAACTAACTCAGTTAGGGCAGGGGAGCATAAAAAAATGTTTTTGTCAATATTCAATTTAGGTGAAAGTTAGGGGCGATCCTCTTCGAGGGCTTCGCCAACGACTCTCATCCGCAGCGGAAAAAGATAGATCGCTGCTGCGGTTGCTTTGTGCTATGAATTTGATGTGTGTGTGTACCAGGAGAATTTGAACGTGGAACTCTATAAAGAACAGAAACACCAGATAGTTTTTGCAGATTCACAAGTTAAAGATTGCGAAAGTTTAACAGAAACGGTCAATCCCGATACAGAAATTGTTATTCTCAAAGCCGATCGCGACGGCATCGAGCAAATCGCCGAAACACTTAAACAGCGGACAAACATTGCAGCCGTCCACATTTTGTCTCACGGCGCAGCAGCCAGCTTGCAAATCGGCGCAACAGAACTTAATCTCAGCAACATTGAAAGCTACCGCAATTATTTAGAAACATGGTTTGCTTTGCCAGCAGCCGAAGCAAACTCGAACTCTTCAATTACAGCTAAACCCGAAATTCTGCTTTACGGTTGCAACGTCGCCGCCACAGAAGCCGGTGTAGCTTTCGTCCAAAGGCTGAGCCAGCTCACCGGAGCAAATATTGCCGCTTCCGATAACTTGACCGGCAGTGCGACACTGGGTGGAGACTGGGTGCTGGAAGTGACTACGGGCAAAATAGAAACACCTTTGGCATTTTCTGCAGAGGCCAGGGAAGCTTACAGTGGCGTACTGGCTGACTTGAACCAAACGACTGGCGACTTTAACGGACTGGTAAATGCCATCAATGTTGCCAACATCAACACTGGCATTGACACAATCACTCTCACTGCCGATATTACCCTCGCAGGGCAATTGCCGAGAATTACGGACACCACCACTATTGTTGGCGGCGGTTTCAAGATCAGCGGCAATAACAACCGTGCCTTCGTAGTTGATAACACAACATTTAACATCTCGAACCTCACCATTGATTCCGCAAAAGCAGTAGGCAACGCAGGAACCACCGGTGGTGGTGGCGCTGCAGGCTTAGGTGGCGCACTTTTTATCAACAACGGTACAGTCACAGTTGACAGAGTTACTTTTTCTAATAACTCTGCCGTTGGCGGTGCAGGTGTGGCTGGGAATGGTGGCAAGGGTGGTAGCGCGGATCTGGCTACTGTCTTTGGAGGCACAGCAGGGACAAATGGTAGAAATGGTAGAAATGGTCTAGCAAGTAATGGCGCTGCCGGTGGGGTTGGCGAAGATGGCGAGGCTGGCGGTACTGGTAATGCTGGCGGTACTGGCGGTATTGGCGGCACTGGCGGTACTGGTGTTGGCGGCACAAACGGTGGTGCTGGTGGTATTGGTGGTGCTGGTGGTGCTGGTAGCGTTGTCGGTAGTGGCGGCGGTGGTGGTGGTGCCGGTGGCGTTGGCGGTCCTCCTGGTACTGGTACTCAAGGTAATGGTGGCAATGGCGGTGCTGGCGGTGCTGGCACCTTTGGTGGTGGTGGCGGTGCTGGCGGTACTTTTGGTACAGGTGCTGCGCCTGGTGCTATCGGCCCTGGCGGCACTGGCGGCTTCGGCGGCGGTGGCGGTAGTGGTAATGGTGCAAGCGCCGGGGGCACTTTTGGCGGTGCAGGTACTATTGGCTTTGGTGGCGGCGGTGCAGGTTTAGGCGGCGCGATTTTTGTTGGCGGTGGCACTTTGACCATGACCAACAGCACCTTATATAGCAACACAGTTACGGGTGGCAATGCTGGTAATGTTGCCGCAGGTGCGGGTACAGCCGCAGGTGGTGCAATTTTCGTCAACTCAGGTGCTACAGCTACCCTCACTAACAACACGATCGCTTATAACTCTGCAACAGCCGCCACAGTTGGCATACCGGCTAGTCTGATTGCTAGTGCCGGAGGAATTTACAACAACGGCGGTACAGTTACAGTCAAAAACACGATCGTTGCTGGCAACGTTGCTAGTACCGACACAGATGTTACAGGGACATTCACAGGAAATAACAACCTGATTGGGGTTCTTGGCACTAGCACTGGTTTCGCAGGTCAGGCATTAACGGTTCCTTTGGCAAATGTATTAGCTCCAGCAGCCTCTGCCGGACTCAACGGTGCAACTACCGGCCCGTTCACCATTGCCCTAGTTGACAACAGCCCCGTCACTACCAGCAGCAACCCTGCAATTGGTGGGGGCGACCCGACAATAACGGCAGTGGGCGCTACAGCTTTTGACCAACGCGGTACTGGCTTTCCTCGAAAAATTGACAATACTCTTGTCAGCAAACCGAATATTGACATCGGTGCTTACGAGTATGGGCCAGTGGTCACAGGCCTTAAATTCAACGACCTTAACGGTGACGGTGTTCAGCAGGCGGCAACTGAACCAGGTCTTCCGGGCTGGGTGATTTCTGTAGGCACAAAAAGCGCTACCACCGCAGCAGACGGCACTTACACGATCCCGGACGTAAAAACAGCTACTCCGATTACAGAAGCGCCGCCTGCTGGAACGCTTGCGACCGATTGGGTACAGACTCTCGGCCCGACTCCCGCTTCTACAGGTGTAATTGATGTTACTGGTGCCAACTTTGGCAACTTCAAAAAAACATCGATCGCGGGCAAAACCTACACCGATCTCGCGGGCAACGCCGTTTTAGATGCCACCGACACCACATTAAACGGCGTCACGGTCACTTTATACAAAGACACCAACAACAACAACACGCTAGAAGTCGGCACAGATACGGTTGTCGGCGCGCCGATAACGACTGCGGGAGCCGGAGATTACCTCTTCTCCGATATCGGTCCCGGTAATTACCTGATACAAGCCACAGCCCCAGCCAACTCCAGCATCTCTTTCCCCGCTGCCGCAATTTTCGTTAGTGCCCAAAGCGGTACTCCCGTCACCGGTCAAAACTTTGGCGTTTTCCAAAACATCACCGTCAGCGGTATCAAATTCACCGACCTCAGCAGCAACGGCTTCTCTGCCGATGATACGCCCCTCAACGGCACCACCGTTCGCTTGTTCAAGGATACTAACAATAACAGCACTTTAGATACCGGCGACGCGGAAATCGCTTCTCAAGTTACCGGGACAGCGCCAGCGGCTGCTGGGACGTATAGCTTTGCAAACGTCGGCTCTGGTCGGTACTTTGTGAGAGAAGACGTACCGACAGGGTTCTCACAAACCGCCGGCCCGGCTTTTTATACAATTAACCCGGTCAGCGGCACAAACATTACGGCTCAAGACTTCGGCAACTTCCAGTTGGGCAAAATCAGCGGGATCAAATTTAATGACCTCAACAAAAATGGCACCCAAGATTTGCCAGCAGAACAACCCCTAGGAGGCTGGACAATCTACCTGGATGCCAACAACAACGGCGTCCAAGAACAAGTAGCAGCCGAAACAGGCACCAACGCCGCTGTCACCGATGTCGCCGGCAAGTACCAGTTCACCAACCTGCCAGCCGGCACTTATACAGTGCGGGAAGTGCCACAAACAGGCTGGACGCAAACTCTGCCCCCTGTCAATGCAGCCACGCCTACTCTTTCCGGCGCGTTTTCGATCGCCGTTACTAGCGGTACCGACTCTCAAAACAACAACTTCGGCAACTTCAAGCCCAATAGCATCAGCGGTCTGAAGTTCAATGACCTCAACAACAACCAGGTACAAGATACCGGGGAACTAGGGCTTGCTAACTGGCAATTCTTCCTGGATACCAACAACAACGGTACTCTCGACACCGGGGAACCGAACACCCTCACCGATGCCGCCGGCAACTACAAATTCTCCGATTTGTCAGCCGGAACCTATAAGGTGCGGGAAGTCTTGCAGCCTACTTGGACGCAAACTACCCCCAACCCTGCCGACATCACTGTCACCAGCGGTCAAGACATCGCTAACATCAACTTCGGCAACTTCCAGTCGAGCACAATCAGCGGTCAAAAATTCAATGACCTCAACAAAAACGGCGTTAAAGATGCCGGAGAAGTGGGGCTAGCTAACTGGCAAATATTTCTCGACAGTATCAATCCCGATGGCTTGTTTCAGCAGGGTGAACCGACTACCATCACTGATGCCGCGGGCAACTACACTCTCCGAGATATACCCGCAGGTACTTACCAGGTAAGGGAAGTCCAACAAAATGGCTGGACGCAGACGACCCCCAACCCCGCCCCCGTTACTGTTAATCCCCCAAATAACATCACCGGCATTGACTTCGGCAACTTCCTGCCGCAACCTGGGGCGATCCGAGGTCTGAAGTTCCGAGACAGCAACAACAATGGCACTCAGGATGCTGGAGAACCGGGTTTACCCAATTTCCAAATTCAGTTAACCAATGTCGTAGCTGGAACTGCTCCGGCTCCGGCTCCTGTTACTACTACCACAGACAACAGCGGCAACTACCTGTTCGCGAACCTAACGCCGGGAACCTACCGTGTCCGGGAAGTCAACCAAACTGGGTTTACTCAAAGCACACCCGAACCCGCCGACATCACCCTAACTTCGGGCGCTATTGTCAGCGGCATCAACTTCGGGAACTTCCCGACGCCGACGCCGACGCCGACACCGACTCCTGCACCGACTCCTGCACCGACGCCGCCGACATCGCCGACGCCGACACCGACTCCTGCACCGACACCTGTACCGACGCCGACACCTGCACCTGTACCGACGCCGACACCTGCACCTGTACCGACGCCGACGCCTGCACCTGTACCGACGCCGACGCCTGCACCTGTACCGACGCCGACGCCTGCACCTGTACCGACAGATTTGGTTTGCCCTGAGAACTTCCCCAGGATCGCTACTCCCAATGAGGCCGGCACTTCTTCAGCGGGTAATGTGATCAACGGCCCTAACGGCGACGATACGATCGTGGGTAGTGTCGGCAGTGACTCTATCTTCGGGTTGAGCGGCAACGATTTGATCTTTGGCCGAGGGGGCAGCGACTATATCAATGGCAATACGGCCAACGATACTGTCTACGGAGGCATCGATAGCGATACTCTCTTCGGCGGCAAAGGCTTTGACTTGATTTTTGGCGATCGCGGTAACGATACGATTTATGGCAATCGTGGCAACGACTCGATCTCTGGTGACGAAGGCAATGATTTATTGTACGGCGGCAAAGCTGATGACGTAATGTTGGGAGGCGCTGGCGACGACGTGCTAATTGGCGATCAAGGCAATGACACTCTCTGCGGCGGTGAGGGTAACAATACCTTAATTGGCGGCAGTGGCGATGATGTGCTCTTTGCTGACACCGGTGATGACTTGCTCTTTGGCGGCATTGGCAGCGATACCCTCGTCGGTGGCAGTGGCAGCAATGGCTTTGTCTTGTCAGCGGGCGGAGGAATTGACACGATTTTCAACTTCACCGCAGGAGTTGATTTGATCGAGTTGCTAGGAGGCTTGGACTTCAATCAACTGTCGTTAACCGAAACTAACGGCTCAACTGCGATCGCGATCGCCGGCAGCAACGAGATTTTGGCTATACTGACGGGCGTACAGGCGAGCCAGTTATCGGCTCAGAGTTTTAGCTTGCTGGTTTAGTCCGCAGATCAAACTCGGCAGTTGAACCCGATCGTACAATTGCCTTTCGTCCCAACAGAGAGGGACTACCCGAAAGCAGAGCCTCGAAGCATGGGTTTCGAGGCTTTGCCAAAGAAGGGGAACGAATTCCGTTCCCCTTCTTTGGTCAAATTTGTTCGAGATATTTCAGCAAGTCGGCCATTTCTTGCGGACTCGGTTGAAACTGCGGCATTGGTGGGGTTTGCCCGCTGGTGACTTGCCGGATCAGATCGAATTCGGATTTGCGCTCGGACACTCCGTGCAAGTTGGGCCCGACTTGACTGTCTGAAACGGATATGTGACAACCCGCACAGTTCATTTGAAAGATGGCGGAACCCTGAAACGGGTTGCCCGTGAGGGATAGTACGCTTTTGACGTAAGGATCGGCGACTTGAAACTGACGAATTGTGATAATTGCCAACATGATGGCAAGCAACACCGCTAGCGCAAATATGGCAAGTCGCTCGATCGGGTTTTTAATTTCATTCCTGGCAAGTTGGTTATTCAAAGGAGTTCAATTAAAAATAGTATCTACAAGAAAATTTATTTCTCATAACATAGCTTAATCGTTCGCAGCGGGGAGAGCAAGATCTAATACTCCCGGAAGGGCCTTTTTTGGAAAATTCATCTGTGTAAGTGCTGGTAATATTAAAAATAGGTTGTTAAATCTTAACGTTAAGGAGATCTCATGGTAGAACCGTTGCTTTCAGGTATTGTTCTGGGTCTAATCTTTGTTACTCTGTCGGGGCTGTTTTTTGCTGCTTATCAGCAGTACAAGCGTGGCGATCAGTTGGGTATCAATAAGTAAAAGGGCGAATTTTGCCTTTCTGGGAGGGTGGGTTGACCAATATCGTGGATGAGAATCAGAGATATTGGGGAACCCGCCCCCCAGCATAATTGCTGTTATTTGCGGGACATGAGATGGGGCTTTTAGCTTCTATTTCCCAGATGTCTGCTGACATCGGTGGCGATCGCGCCCTAAATGCGATCGCACCCTAAATGCGATTCTCTGTGCTGTCAGAATAGAAAAATTAGATATATCGATCGAGAATAACAGCAGTTTCCAGGCCTGTTTTTTCCCAGCTAAATTGTTTTGCTCTGGCTAAACCGAGCTCCCGCAAGTGCGATCGAACTTTGGCATCCACTGCAAGCTCTTGCATAGCAGAGGCAATTTCCTCGACGCTGTAGGGATTGACTAATAAAGCTGCACCCCCCGCCACTTCGGGCATTGAAGACAGGTTAGAGGTGATGACAGGAGTGCCGCAGGCCATTGCTTCGAGCACGGGGAGCCCGAATCCTTCCCAAAGACTGGGGAAAACCAGGGCGATCGCTTGGTTGATGACTTTGGGCAAGTCGGCCGCGGGAATGTAGTCTAAGAATTTTACTCGATCGACCAATCCCAATTCTTGAACCTGCGCCTTCAGCAGCGGCGTATAGCGTTTGTCTTCCGAACCTGCTATCCACAATTCGTACTCGGAATTATCAGGCAAAGCAGCAAATGCTGCTACAACTCGCTGCAGGTTTTTATAGGGATTGTGGCGACCGATATAAAGAAAATAATTGCTTGTTGGCAAGTCTAAAAAACGGAAAAAGCTGGTGTCATATCCAGGGAAAATTGGCGTAATTAAATTAGTAGGAATCTTGCAAAAATTAGCGATATCTTTGGCTGTTGATTCTGAGTCGCAGATCACGTGTTGAGCCTGCCGCAGCACTTGGGGAATGTAGTAGCGGTGGTAAGGTGTCAGAGGATCGAAGCGGCGGGGAAATCGCAGCGCTATCAAGTCATGTACTGTAATTATATAGCGGCAACCTGCAAATAGAGGAGCTTCGGGAATTGGGGAAAATAACAGGTTAGATTTTAGCTGTTTGTAAATTTTTGGTAGTTGGGTTTGTGTCCACAACAATCGGTTGATGTGTCCTTTTGTTCCTTGTTCGGGTGTTAGATTGGCGGGGATTTGGTAGCAGTTGCTATTGGGAATTTTTTCTGCTGTTAGTAATGTGGGATTGAGGGATTTTAGGTGAGGAAATAGGTTTTTAGCGTAGATGGCTAAGCCGGTTGGTTTGGAAATTAAGAAGGAGAGGTTAATTAGTAAGTTAGATTGGGGATTGGGCATGGGATCATATGTAGATTGCGGTTTTTGGGTGGAAATTTTTTTATTTAACCGCAGAGGGCGCAGAGGACGCAGAGAGGAGAAAGGAAGAGAGAGAAGATTTAAAGATATTGCTGTAAGATGTTGGCGGTTGCTTTTCCGGTTTTGTGCCAGCTAAATTGAGATGATCTGGCTAAACTAGCAGTTTTTAAGTTCGATCGCACTTTTGAATCTGTGGCTAATGTTTGCATGGCTTCGGCTATTTCTCCGACGCTGTAAGGATTGACTAATAATGCGGCATCTCCGGCTACTTCTGGCATCGATGACAGGTTGGATGTGATGACGGGTGTGCCGCAAGCCATTGCTTCTAAAATTGGTAAACCGAATCCTTCCCAAAGTGTAGGAAAAACTAGGGCGATCGCCTGATTCATCAGTACGGGCAATTGAGAATAGGGAACGTAACCGAGAAACTTTACCAAAGATTGTAAACCTAATTCTTCAACTTGTGCTGTCAACTGCGGTGTGTAGGCATTGGGAGGCCCTGCTAGCCACAATTCGCAATTTGCGCGATCGGGAAAACTCGCAAATGCAGCAATTAATCTTTCTAAGTTTTTATAAGGATCGTGTCTGCCGATATAAAGAAAATAATTTTTGGTTGGCAAGTCGAGATATCTAAAATTAATATTATCGCAAGCTAGGGGAATTGCGGTCATCTTTTTAGGCGTAATCTGGAAAAAGTTAGCAACATCTGCCGCCGTTGCTTGAGAATCGCAAATAATGTGTTCTGCTTGCCGCAAAACCTGCGGTATATAGTAGCGAAAATAAGCTGTTAAGCGAGAAAACCGTGGGGCAAATCGCAAAGGAATTAAATCGTGAACTGTGACGATGTAGCGGCAGCCGGAATACAAAGGTGCTTCGGGAATAGGAGAAAATATCAGCGTGGACTGCAATTTTTGGTAAATTTTTGGTAACTCAAACTGAGTCCACAGCAGTCTGTTAATTTGTCCTTTCGGGCCTCGATCCGGTGTCAGAGTTTCGGGGATGTGATAGCAAGTATAATTGTCAATTTGCTGGGAAGCGAGTAATGTTGGTTGTAGCTGTTGCAGTTGCGGGAAAAGATTAGCGGCGTAAGTCCCGATTCCCGTTGGTTCTGGTGTTAAGAAGGACAAATTGATTAACAGTGAATTAGACATGATTTTAGATTAGATATCCGGCGACTGGAAGTCGCCACTACACATACAAAGTCCCAGCAGCGGGGGACTGAAGAAAACGGTAATAAAATCGACTTTGATATTAGTCTTATGCAAGAGGACTTTAGCTTTTGGCTAGGGGTTCTAAGCCCTGGTGGACTATTTAATTAGCCTTTAAGTTCGATCGAGCATTTGAGCTATGTCGGCAGGATTTGGCAGCCGAATTGTAGCATATTCTTGGTGAATGATATCAAAAAAACTCTTGACTTTTTCTTCAAAACGTGCCAGTCTAAAGTTCTGACTGCGCTGCTGTGCACCTGCTTGAAGTTCTGCTAGCAAATCGGGATTAACAATTAGTTGATGTGAATGCTGGCAAAGTTCCTCAACAGTATTGAACAAAAAGCCCGATCGCCCATGTTCGACAATTTCCGGTTGGCCGCCGCCGTTGAAAACAATCGGAGCACAACTGTTTTGCATTGCTTCCACAGTCGCCATCCCGAAATGTTCAAATCTTTGAGGATTGACTTCACCCAAACCGCAGCCGTGCCAAAATATACTCGCTCTAGCATAAAGCGATTTTACCTCATCGAAGTGAGCATTGACTTTTAGCTCGATCGCCCTTGAATCTTGCTTCAATAAATTCTGAACCGTCTTTAAATAAGGATTTTTCGGAATGCTACTTCCTGCTAAAACGAGCCGCCATCCTTGAAATTCTTCTGGATAATCTCTTAGCAAACTGCGGAAAGCTTGAATTAATTCAATTTGCTTTTTTGTTCCCCCCGCTTCAAACTGTCCCACCGCCAAAATTATGTTTTCTTTCGGCACTTTAACTGTTGCCATTTCCACGGGCGGATAAAGCAGAAAAGTTGGCTGTAGGTTCCAGCGTTTCTCCAACCACTTAACAGTAAATTGACTGTTGGCAATAATGAAAGTGTAGTCATCGACAGCAAAATGACGGTTGCGGAAGGTATTGGGAAAGTGGCAGAAAAATATTGAAATTGGTGACAGTGGTTTTACTTTTTCCAGTTGGTTGGCGTTGATGAAAATATCGTAGTTTTTGCTTTCTCGGGCAATTTCATCAAAGGGGTTTTCCATATCCTCCACGATGATGCTGGAATCGATGCACTGCATTCCGCGTTTCTCGTAAAAAGCTAAGGGCATAATTTTAATTGTGCATCCTGAAAGGTTGAGTCCGTACCACGATTCTAAGTCGGAAACAGCAACGGGTTTGTTGGCGATAAAAGTAATGTCGAATTCATTTTGCAGCAGCGATGCGATGGTAGCGACGTATTTTTGACCGCCACCAATAAAATGCAGTCCGTGATCGTAAATCGCGATCGACATTTTGCGATCGCCCCGAACCACCTGTAACCGAGACAAAATGCGATCGATCTTCATCCGACTGTAAATCACCGCCAACTTTTCCGACAACTGTGGCAATACAGTTTCAATGATTTCTGGTTTCTGATAATCAAGCAGCTTTTTAATCGCTACAAATAAACTCTCGAACAGCAAATCGTACTGCTTGTTAGTAAAAAAATCAGAAGTATGAATCCCCTTGACTAATTGCAACGGTTCATGTTTTGCCAAATACAAAAACCGATTTCGGTTGCAGAAATACTCGGTAAGTTTGCTGCCTTTACTCGAACCCCGATACTCGTGATGGGCGATAGCTGCGGGAGTATAAAGCATTTTCCAACCGCGTTTGTGGCAGCGTTTGGCAAACTCTACATCTTCAAAATACATCACAAAATCTTCATCTATCGGCCCCACATCTTCGAGACATTCCCTGCGAAAAAGCACCGCCGCCCAACAAAGCCCTTCGACTTCCTTTTCTGTATCGTACTGTCCCGAATCTTTTTCGCCAAAACCGACATCTCGCCAATAAAAATTAGGTAATTGCTGAATGCCAGCGCTGTTAATCCGCCCGTCTTTAAACAGCAATTTGCCGCTAGTCGCACCTACTTTTTTATTATTTTCTAGCCTTTTTACAAGAATCTCTAACCAGTGACTGTCAAGGGTAGCATCGTTATTTAGAAAGCCGATATATTGCCCTTTTGCTTCGGTGATGCCGAGATTGAGGGCTTTAGCAAAGTTGTTGGCGGAGTTGACAAAAATGCGTACTTTGGGAAAGAGTTCGCGCAGAGAATTAACGGAATCGTCTTGAGAGCAATTATCAATTACAATTAAATCTAGTTGCGATTCGGGATACGCAAGTTTTTGTAGAGATTTTAAGCAATCTTTTGTGTGGCGCAGACCGTTATAGTTGACTACAATTAACGAGCATATTGGCAGTACAGTCATTCGATTTTAGATTTTAGATTTTAGATTTTAGATTGAGTAATTGAAGGATTGAAGAATTTTTTATTTTCGATTTAGGATTGAACAATTTTCGATTTAAAAATTGAAAAATCGAGGAATTTTCGATTTGTAATTTGGGATTTTAGATTGAGGAATTGAATAATTTTAGATTGAAGCATTGAAGCATTGAAGCATTGCTCTCGCGAATAAATCTGGGGCCTTGTGACCAAATTATTTTGGGTCATCTTGGATGCTTTATTGTTGTCGATCGAGCAATTGAGCGGTAATCTTCTCTAAAATAGCAGTATGTTGCTGCTGTACTGCTTTAATTTGCTCTATTTCCGACTGAAAAGTTGCGATCGCATTTTGTTGACTCTCAAGCTGTGCTGTCACTTCGGGAAACCCGCTGCTGAATTCCGTTTTAATTTTTTTCTCTAAACTTTGTTGATTTTCTTGCAATTTTTGCAATTGAATGCTCAATGTTTGAACGACGCGGGTATTAGCGAAATTGTAAATAACTTGACGTTCGAGTACGGGTCTGAGTAATTTTCGTACTATTTTTCTGACTGCAATTACTGCGGAACCCAGCCGTCTTTGGTAAGAGGTAATGGGGATGTTATAAATGTCGAAACCCGCCTTTAAAAGGGCGATGTCTTCGTCATCTTCATTTTGGGCGATCGCACTATTTTCTGTTCCCAATAGGGGCTGCTCAGCAATACCAATTCGCGGCTCCAAAGTTTGTCGCAATTTATGTATTATCTGTTGAGTTGGTATTTCTTCGTACTGCAAACTTTCCTCTCCTTTAGATAACTTACTATGACTTATTATGGAACAGGCATCTTGCCTGCTTGAATAATAATTGTAACTAATTGTGGAACAGGCATCTTGGCTGTTCAAGGGCGGGCAGGATGCCCACCCACAAAAAAATTAATCTCTTGTTAAATCAGGATTATTGCTTCCGATATTGGCAATATCTCAATTTAAGCTAACTCGATTTGACTGTCATCACCAATCATAAACCGCAGAGCTTTTGGACGAGCCGGCGCATTGGTTAGTTGAGCTCGCTGACCGATCACGCTGTCAACAATCCGCTGGTGAATGCCAAGTATTTTTGCTCCTTGCAATATTACACTGTGTTCGATATCAGCATCAATCATCGTCACGCGATCGGCAATACTGCTGTAAGGCCCGATAAAGCAATTTTCAATGCGGCAATTTTCCCCAATTACCACCGGCCCGCGAACTGTAGAATTAATGATTTCCGTTCCTTCGCCTATTTGCACACGTCCGATAATTTGACTTTTGGCGTCTACTTTTAATTCAGTTGAAGCTACGATCCGGCTATCTAAAATGATTTGGTTTGCACTCAGCAAATCGTCTTTTTTCCCCGTATCCAGCCACCAACCCTCTAAATTGCAGGCTTCTACGTGTTTTTGTTGATTGATGAGCTGTTGAATGGCATCGGTAATTTCGAGTTCGCCCCGGGGCGAAGGTTGAATTTGATCGATCGCCTCGTGGATAGTAGGAGCAAAAAAGTAAATTCCCACCAGTGCTAAATTTGACGGCGGAACTTTGGGTTTTTCTACTAACTCCAAAACTCTTCCTTTCTCATCAACTTTGGCAACACCGAAAGCAGAGGGATTGGGAACTGGACGTAGCAAAATCAGAGCGTCTAGTTTTTGCTTGTTAAAAATCTCTAAAAACGGATCTAACTGATTCTGAATTAAGTTATCTCCCAAATACATAATAAACGGAGAATCGCCCAAAAACGGTCTAGCAATTTTCACCGCGTGAGCGAGTCCCGCTGGCTCTGCTTGCAAGATATAGGTAATTTTGGCACCGAAGCGAGATCCATCTCCTGTTTTCGTCTTCACCTCTTCCCCGGTTTCGGGACTAATAATAATCCCAATATCCGTAATCCCAGCCGCCACAATTCCTTCAATTCCGTACCACAGTATCGGCTTATTTGCTACAGGAACCAACTGCTTAGCACCCGTATAGGTGAGGGGACGCAAGCGTGTTCCTTTACCGCCAGAGAGGATGAGTGCTTTCATTGGGTGAACTCTGAGTTATCCTTTAGGGTTTGCGGTGCTGGCTTGATTTGCCTGCACTTGTTCGCTCTTGTTGATTTTAAAGCACCGCTACCCCGCTGGCAATAGTTGTCGTGTCTTATGATACAAATGAGTTATGCCGATCGAGCTTTTATAATCCTGGACGCATAGAGTGTCAGAAACTTGGTTTCTTGCCGAAGAAAGCACCTAAAAGCTGAGGTTTTTGTCAATAAACGCGGTTTTTCAACGTTGCGAGTGCGCCAGTCCAGATTTAATTGCGTACCGTTTTAATAGCGGCCGTATCGCGCGATAAATTGACTACCACTATTGTTTGGATTTGTCAACCAAGCCCACATCTGATCGCCTTGACAAAAATGCCACCATTCGTTAGGATGTTGCTGAAAACCCACAGCTATCATCGCATTTTTTAAGATTTGCCTGTGACGGTGATATTGCTTTTCTTGTGGATGAGTGCTGTTAGCAAAATAATCTGGATAAGAACGTTCTGATATTTCATCAATCGGAGAACCCATATCAATTTGCCGATTATTTTCATCCACTAAAGTTACATCTAAAGCAGCACCTGTACTGTGAGGAGGAGGCGTCGCGCGATCCAGGCTCGGTACTGCCCAAAATTGATATACGTGTTCTATAATTACTTGGCGTTTGTCTTCGGAAACCGGAAATTTGCACCCTTGAGCTAGGGCAATTTGATTAAAAGTATAATCCACCATAAATTGCTGGACTTCCACCGGCCGATAAGCATCAAATATCAGAATTTTCCAATTTTGATAATTTTGCTGTAGCTGGGTTTGAGCGGCGATTAAACTATCTACAACTCCTTGCCGCAAATAGTAAGGCGAATCTGCTTTGCTGTTGTCATAGGGAGCTCCTAACTTTTGATAAGGGTGCGGGATTTCAAAGGAAAATTTTTCAGGTGGAATGGGGACTAAAGGTTCGCCACATTCGTCGATTGCTATTTGCTGATATGGTTTCATATCAAGGTTTTACCCTACTTTATGATTACTGATGAACTACAATACTCAGTATATGCTTTTCACTTGAGTCAGCCGCGCGGCAAATAGCAAAGCTGCTAGAATATCCTCATGTTCTAAATCGTCATAGTCATCTATAATTTCTTTAGCATTCATACCAGAACTGAGTAATTCAATAATTAACTCTACTGGATATCGGAGGGAGACCGCGAATACCAGGTTTTCCGTGACAGATATTTGGAGCGAGTGTGATGCGCTGCCCAAGTTAGTTTTCCATATTTGAGGAGCAAATATTAAATATATCCTAACCTAAAAAACATAGCTTTTGATCGGTTAGTAGTAAGGACTTTAGTGCTTTCTATCTCCACCTAAAGTCCTAAAGTCCTTACTGCCAAAAAATCCTAACTTTGGCGGTAAGCAACTACCGCATAAAATGGATCGCCGCTTCCTATTCGCAGCATTTGCATAAAACTAGGCAAGTTAGGCTTGCGAACTATTACTTCCGGCTTGCTAAATCCGGGTATGTTCGCTCCTTTGACAGAATCAAAGTAACCCTTGACTAATTCTACCCGATCGCCCTCCGAACCTTCCCGCCAAGCCGCGATCGCCTTTTGATAAAACATCCGGTTGGAAAAACTGATAATTGCTACGCCGCCCGGCTTCAAAATGCGGTGAATCTCGGCAAAAATCACATCGGGCTGCTGCAAATACTGTACCGAAACGCAGTTGACAACCGCGTCAAACTCTGCATCCGGCAGTGGCAATTTGGGATTTGCGTTCACATTCTGCACAAAATAATGATTCAGCCTGCGATTCTTTGCCAACTCCTCTTCATTCATGCCGTGCCCTTCGACATGGGCAAAATCCATCTCGTCGGGCAAGTGAGAAACCCAACTGCTCATCATATCAAAAATCCGAGTATTCGGCTTCAGCCGTTCCCGATACAAATCGGTTAGTTGCTGAATGAATCCATCGTCTACGTGAGTCACAAACCGGGGAGAGGAATAGAACAAATTGTCGTCGGTGTCGTCTAACTTGGTGCGTTTGTCGGCTGGAAGCAACATAAATTCAGATCGCAAACTAGATTTACTCTTTCTAGTTTAAGAACAATAAGAATTGTTAACATATCCGGCAGAAGGCGGATTCCCGGTTTTAGCGTAGCAGTCGATCGCCAAAAAACCTGCTTGCACCACCTTGACATCTCCCAAAAAGCATTTTACACTAATAGTACGAACGCTAAGTAATAAGCCGATGGTTACTACATCCACTGTCGATCGCACACATCTAGCTCAGTGGCACGACATTCTCGCCCCCCACAGCCTGGGCTACCGTCTCAAACTGCTGGCACAGCTAGGTAGTCGCAGGCTGCAAGAGGTACTTGAACCCTTTGGATTGACACCTTTTCACTGGCTGGTACTGTGCTGCTTGTGGCAAGAAGACGGTTTGCCCACTTCCAGCATTGGCGACAAACTGCAACAGGTAGGCGGGACGCTGACAGGCGTGCTCGATCGCATGGAAGAAAGAGGCATAGTCCGCCGCGAGAGAGACACTCGCGATCGCCGCATTTGGCGAATTTGGCTGACAGACTCCGGCAGGGAACTGCAAGAGGTATTGCCCCCGCTGGTAGCTGCAATCCGAGATCGAGCTGTCGAGGGCTTTTCAGAGGCCGATCAAAAACTCTTTTCCCAACTGATCGATCGAGCGATCCTGAATCTTTCCTAAACCAACAAATCAATCTTTTGAGTGAAGTGCAGCAGCATCTACCTCCACTACATTACAAATAACCGCAAAATACTACGCACTCTTAAAAAAAGCCGTCTTACTAAATAAAAACTACGTACCCTAAACAAACGACATCTTACTAAAGTATCAGGAGTCAAATACCATGAAAGGCCCAAACGAAATCAACCCAGCAGAATTCAACGGTAACGGCAACGGCAAAGCAGCCGCCGTATTAGAAAAGCCGATCGACGACAGCATCGCTAAAAGCCTACCAGTAATCCCCGCCCCAGAGACAGAAATCAACGCCCCCGCCGAGGTTAAAACAGGCGCAGAAACAGAACTCCAAGCACCCCTGCCGACGGCTGCAACACCCAAGAAAAAAGCCCCGAAAGCGTTGATATTAGCAGCGCTGGGCCTAGGGGCGATCGCAGCAGGCAGCTTCGGCTACCGCTACTGGCAATACGCCTCCATCCATCAAGAAACCGACAACGCCACAGTTGCCGGACACATCCACCAAGTCAGCAGCCGCGTCAACGGTACTGTCGCCGAAGTCTTAGTACAAGACAACCAACAAGTAAAACCCGGACAACTGCTGATCAAACTCGACCCCCGGGACTACCAAGTTAAAGTCCAACAAGCCCAAGCAGCCTTAGAAAACGCTCGCCGCCAAGCCCAAGCAGCCGAAGCAAATATTTCCCTAGCCTCTCAAACCAGCCAAGGCAAAACAGCCCAAGCCCAAGGAGACATCGGCAGCGCCAACGCTGCCATTTCCACCGCCCAAGCAGCAATTAGAGAAGCGCAACAAGGCGTACCCGCAGCCGAAGCCGCCGTCGCTGAAGCCGAAGCCGGCGTACCCGCAGCGCAAGCTAAAGTCGTTCAAGCCGAAGCCGGAATTCCCCAAGCTCAAGCCAAAGTGAGGGAAGCCGAAGCCGGCATTGCCGCCGCGCAAGCTCAGCTAGCACAAGCGCAAGCTAATCTCGTCAAGACGCAAGCTGATTATAGACGTTACGAAAGCTTGCAGGAAGAAGGTGCGATCGCCCGCCAGCAACTAGACGCAGCCAGAGCCGCCTACGAAGTAGCCCAAGGCCAAACCACCGCAGCCCAACAAGGAATTGCCCAAGCCAGAGCGCGCTTAGCCCAAGCCAAGGAAGGCGTAACCGCAGCCCAAGCAGCAGTAGCCCAAGCTCAAGAAGGGGTAAAACAAGCCGAAGCCCAAGTAGCGCGCGCCCAAGTCGGCGTCGCCAGCGCTCAAGCTAAAGTAGCCCTAGCGCAAGAAGGTATCAGCACCGCCGAAGCCAAACTTGCTGCATCAAAGGGCGGATTGCAACAGGCGCAAGCGACGGGCGAACAAACTAAAGTCAGTCGAGCGCAGTATGATGCTGCTAAAGCTGCGATCGGGCAATCGGAAGCTGCGGTTAAAGACGCTCAACTGCAACTTTCATACACGAATATTACTGCTCCGGCCGCCGGACAAATTGGCCGCAAATCGGTTGAAGTGGGGCAGCGGGTGCAGCCGGGAACTCCGTTAATGGCTATAGTAAGTAACGATTTGTGGGTAATTGCTAACTTCAAAGAAACGCAACTGGCAAACATGAAAGCAGGCCAAAAAGTAGAAATTAAATTAGATGCTTTTGGTAGTCGCAAATTTGAAGGTCATCTCGATAGTTTCTCCCCTGCTTCTGGCGCTCAATTTTCCTTATTGCCTCCCGATAATGCTACGGGCAATTTCACCAAAGTTGTCCAGCGGATTCCGGTGAAAGTTGTGTTTGATGCCGAAAGCCTTAAAGGCTACGAATCGCGAATTGCACCGGGGATGTCTGCTACGGTAAATGTTGAATTGAAATAAGGGAAGACATTACACGGATACACGGATGAATTTAACTGTGTTTTCTTTGGTGTCATCGGTTCTGGCTTTTACCATGATTGCAGGCGAAATCCCCGACTTCTCAAAGAAGTCGGGGATTTGATTTTTTCGGTTAAGGGCGATCGCCCTTGCAATATCATCTTAAAACCCACATTCCGCAGATGTGGGTGGAATTTTTTTATCAGTTGTGAAAAGTGGGAACCCCAAAGTTTTTCCGTTGAA
>NZ_JAUBPR010000226.1:0-4308 GCF_036700845.1 Microcoleus sp. S13_C5 | reverse complement strand
ACGGCAATCGTTTGGGAGTTTTGTGTTTCCGAATCTATCTTCCTTTCCTTCTGCTTGAATATCTGCGGAATGTGGGTAGGAAGATCGCCATTTGGCTTCCCAAATATCACCATCGTATCAGGTGCTTGAGAAATTTCCGGTTTCCCTTCAACTGGATACCACAGTAAATCGGCAGCTACAAAAACGTTTGGGTTATCTTTAAACAGCGATTCGCAACCTTCTTTAATTTTGACAATTAATTCATATTGAATTGTGCTTTCTGCCATTGGTTGACCATCGCTGGAAGGATAAATGATTTCTTCGGTTGTGACTTGCATAGTGTTTGTCTCCGAGAAGTATCTAAGTTTAATTGTACTATTTATTCAGATAAGCCTGTGGTTGAAACCGCGTCTACAAAAACCAAGTCCGCCTACGCAGACTAAGAAATAATGAGAGTATTTGTGATGCTGTAAGGGCGGGTTTTACCAACAATAATTGCCTAAAACCGACTATCTCATAAACCCGCCCCGCCCAAGGGCAAATCCCTATTCTTGAATCCAGGCTTGAAACCGAGTATGCGATCGCAGGCTGTCAAAATCCGAGTCAGTTTTTGCCATTTCTCGGTATTTGTCAGGATTCAGATTGATGGCTTGCTGCAAATTCTGAATTGCTTGGTCAATCTGACTCTGTAACGCATAGCAGCAAGCTTTATTATAAAATGTTGCGTCCTCATCTGGTTTGAATTCTAAGGCTTTGTCGAAGGAGGCGAGGGCTTCTTCCCATCTTTCTAAATTAGCCAGTGCAGTGCCCCGATTGTTCCAGGCTGCGTATGAATCTGGTTTGATGTCTAAGGCTTTGTCGAAGGAGGCTATTGCTTCTTCCCATCTGCCTAAATTAGCCAGTGCAGTGCCCCGGTTGTACCAAGGCTCGTCCTCATCTGGTTTAATTTCTAAGGCTTTGTCGAAGGAGGCTATCGCTTCTTCCCATCTGCCTAAATTAGCCAGTGCAATGCCCCGATTGTACCAGGGTTCGTATGAATCTGGTTTGATGTCTAAGGCTTTGTCGAAGGAGGCTATCGCTTCTTCCCATCTGCCTAAATTAGCCAGTCCAATGCCCCAATTGTACCAGGGTTCGTATGAATCTGGTTTAATTTCTAAGGCTTTGTCGAAGGAGGCTATCGCTTCTTCCCATCTGCCTAAATTAGCCAGTCCAATGCCCCGATTGTACCAGGGTTCGTATGAATCTGGTTTAATTTCTAAGGCTTTGTCGAGGGAGGCTATCGCTTCTTCCAATCTTCCTAAATTACCCAGTGTACTGCCCCGATTCTTCCAGGCTGCGTGATAATCTGGTTTGAATTCTAAGGCTTTGTCATAGGAGGCTATCGCTTCTTCTAGCTTGCCTAAATTACGCAGTGCATTGCCCCGATAGTTCCAGGCAAGGTAATCATCTGGTTTGAATTCTAAGGCTTTGTCATAGGAGGCTATCGCTTCTTCTAGCTTGCCTAAATTACGCAGTGCATTGCCCCGATAGTTCCAGGCAAGGTAATCATCTGGTTTGAATTCTAAGGCTTTGTCATAGGAGGCTATCACTTCTTCTAGCTTGCCTAAATTACGCAGTGCATTGCCTCGATAGTTCCAGGCAACGTAATCATCTGGCTTGAATTCTAAGGCTTTGTCGTAGGAGGCTATCGCTTCTTCCCATCTTTCTAAATTATACAGTGCATTGCCCCGAGATTTCCAGGCTTCGTGTTTATCTGGTTTGAATTCTAAGGCTTTGTCGTAGGAGGCTATCGCTTCTTCTAGCTTGCCTAAATTATAAAGTACACTGCCCCGATATTTCCAGGCTTCGTGTTTATCTGGTTTGAATTCTAAGGCTTTGTCGTAGGAGGCTATCGCTTCTTCCCATCTTCCTAAATTATGCACTGCAATACCCCGATAGTACCAGGCTGCGTGATTATCTGGTTTGATTTCTAAGGCTTTGTCGTAGGAGGCTATCGCTTCTTCCCATCTTCCTAAATTACCCAGTGCATTGCCCCGAGATGTCCAGGCTTCGTGTTTATCTGGTTTGAATTCTAAGGCTTTGTCGTAGGAGGCTATCGCCTTTGTATATTCTTGAGCATAGCCATACAATAAACCTTGTTCATAAAACAATTCTGCTTTTTGTTCGGGTGTTTGCCCATCCTCATCAATTAAAGATTGAATCCTCACCAATTCCCGTTTCCGTTCTTGGGGAGTCAAAGCTAGATAATCTTCGTGCTTCCTTCTTTCGGAACAAGCCTGCCTTGATTCCCGTTGCAGCAGTTCTTTATCCATTGACAACTTAAATAAACTCGATCGCCAATCAAAGAAATCAGGTGCCCGCTGAATAAAATAATCAATAGCAAACTTAGGCAACAGAAAAACAAAACAGATTTTAAAATTATCTCGAAATCGTTCTCGCTGCTGGTTTAAATTAATTAAAACAGGCGGCACTCCCCGCCAACTGTAAGAGTAGATATCCTTACTTTCCCAGCCGATATCCTTTTTCTCTTGTTCGTATTCATAAAGTGAATATTCTAAACCTTGGACGAATAGGACATTGATGCGATCGCGATTTGGCAACTCTTCAATTAGATTGTAAAAATCATAAACCGATTCCTTCAGCCGCAAAACCTCAATATTTTGCTGCGGAATATCTGTTTTAACTCTAGCAATCCAGCGTTCTCCCTCCGCCGGCGAACACTCCACAAACAACAAGCTAAAGCCATCTGTCCGCTTGAGAGTGCGTACCAGAGTTAGATATTCTTCCTCCGGTTCTGCAGGTGGCAAATCTTCGTCCCAATCAATTGCTTCTGGTTTCATGGCTGAAGTAGAGCGACTGCTTCCCTAAATTCCTGAATGCCTTTAATTAGCGGGTGAACATCATACCAAGGCTGCATTTCTCCTTCATTATCAAAATATCGGTATTCCAAAATACAGCGGTTAAATAGTAAATTGCGGTGCTTTTCTTCATTAAGAATCCGGTGAGAAATAGAGACTTTTGCTAAAATTGACCATTCATCTTGTCCGGGAGTTTTGCGGTAGACATTCCGCTCTTTCGTGATTGCTCTTTGGGCCGCTTTGGCAGTAATTGGCAAATTCTGTGTTTGATTCACAGCCTCTCGCATCATCTTCATCAAATCCCTAACGTGACCTCCACTCATCAAGCACAGCCGTTCTAGGGTTTCTTCGGTGTCAAACAATCCTGTCTCTAAAGATAGATTTGGAGCGATTTTTTGCACCCGCTTCTTAATCAACTCTTTAATTTTAGCAAGTCCCGGTTGGTGAGCGCTACCATCGAGATTCTGTACCAGAATCATTGGCAGCACTTGCGGAGTATTGTACTTATCGCTTAAATCAGCAGCGCGGTTAGAATGCACCATCGAAATCGGTACAGTGTAAACGACGTGACAATCTAAAGCTTGGAGTTGTTCGCTGCGGTCTAAGAAAATTTGGTCTAGATTGCTGCGTCCTCCTGCGTCTGTCGCAGAAAATGGCACAATCCGGTCTAAATTATCGGCAATCGCTACCAGTTGCGAATATTTGTTGGGCAACTTTTTTTTAGCGTCGCCAATAAACTCGTTTAGCGCATCAATCAGCGTTTGTGTTTGGGGCTCAACTTTTTCTCGGATTTTGTGGCGCAGACTCGGTTGAGTTCTCACATTCGCCGTCAACTTGGCAAACTGACTAATTTGCGCCTCTAAGCTCAATTTTTCAAAAGATATTTCTGTTAGCCCTAAATCTTTTAAATCGTCCCAGCGGTCTTTCATCCAATTGAGCAAAGGCTTGGAGTCAGCCTCTTTAATTGCTTCTAATAAATGTCTGGTGCAAGCTAGCAAAATATCTGTATATTCAGTATCTTCGGGATTGATATCTTCCGCGTCAGCCGCAAAATAAACTACAAAATAACCTTTGTTGTTCAAGTGTTGCTGTAGCCGCAGCAATTCCGTTGATTTTCCAGCACCGCGATGTCCTGCATACAACTGGCAAGTCATCGGTTCTGAACGCTCAATGTTGAGGCCCAAGTCTAGGGTAATATTGTCATCTCCTCGCACTTCCCCACAGTCAACATATTGAGGGTCGCCTGCTGGTAAAGGAGAAGATGGGTTAAAGGCGTTGTAGAGGTCTTTTAGTAGTTTTTCTGTATTTTGAGTCATAATTTTTTTTAGTATTTTTGGTTTTTTATAGGCTCAACCGCAGATTTAAGGCAGATGAACACGGATAAACCCAGATAATTATAACCCACATTCCGCAGATGTGGGTGGAATTTTTTTATCAGTTGTGAAAAGTGGGAACCCCAAAGTTTTTCCGT
>NZ_JAUBPR010000042.1:0-49016 GCF_036700845.1 Microcoleus sp. S13_C5 | reverse complement strand
TTGGCTGGCATACATTCTAACTAATGATCGCTTATCTTATATTTCTATTATACAATCTAGCTGCGTATCAGCTTATCACATCAATTCAAAAAATAGCTCGCACCCTCGATGTTTTGATTGAGGAGTTGATGGAGGTTGTGAAAGAGTAAACAGATTTATCTGTAAGTCGCGAGAATATGACTGCGAAAATGTAATTAACAAAGAAAGCAGAGGGCGATTACTCATCCCCAGAGGGAAGTTGATTTTGGGGACTAGGTAAACTTGTCTTCGCGGATGATGGTTTTAACACTTTACGAGTAATTAGCAAAGCAACCCCTCCCAAGACTCCACCACCTAAGCAACTAAATATAATGGCACTAAAGAAGGGATGAAGTTTCTTTGTTTGTGTAGCCGCGGTTTCAACCGCCGGGTTTCTACACAAAAGAAGTACAATAATTATGGCAAAATAAGAATTACTCATTTATTTGATCGCCCTTATCCCAATGATTACCGTTACCCAAACAGAAATTGAACAGTATCGCTCCCAATTACAAGAATATCCCGATGCTCTAAAAGCTCTTGATGTACTTGAAGAGTGTGAAGGCGATTGAGAATATGCAGCCGAAACCTTAGCAATTGAGTCAGGAGAATTAGACAACGATCTAGATGAAAAAAAACCGAATGAGCCTAGCTGGTTAGAAAAATCAGCCGATAAATTGCGTCCTCATATTTGTACGCAAGCCTTTAAAGACGTATTGAGTCAAGGTTTTGCTGTTGCATTGGGTTCGCTAATAACTGCTGGCATTTACCCAGGAGTACCATTAACCCTGGTACTTATTTACATAAGCACGAAAAATTTGGACAATTTTTGTCAGGATTGCTAAACGCCGATCGCACTAAAGCCAGCCGACTAATGAGGTTCAGCAAAGGAAAACGGCTTGCGATTCAGTGCGCCATTCAGAGGAGCTTGATTGCGAGTTCGTTCCTTTGGGGGCACTTACTCAAGTATTTGAGCGATTTCGGGTTTGAGGTCTTGTAAGACGGCTTCCAGCTTCTGTGAGGTCAGATTCCGCAGCCATTGTTGTGCCTCATTGAGAGCAGTAACGGTTGACAAAGTTTTTATGTTTTCATAGAACCGAATCCGTTGATTCTTTTACGGTAGGCTTCTCCCAGATTATGTTGCGTTATTGCCCAATCTTGGGGAAAAGCCTCACGGGTGTAAACTTCGAGGGCGGCTGTGTAAAATGCGATCGCCAGTTCGATATTCTCTGCTTTCTATGCCCTAATTCTGTCAGAGTAGGCTGTTGCTAGATTATTTTGCGTCTGATCCCATTGTTCGGGAAAGGCTTCGCGGGTGTAGACGGATAATGCAGCAGTGAAAGATGCGATCGCAACTTCGATATTCTCTGCTTTGTCTCCCCTGATTCTCTTACGGTAGGCTTCTCCCAGATTATTTTGCGTCAGGGCCCAATATTCGGGAAAAGCATCACGGGTGAGGACGGATAATGCAGCAGTGAAATATGCGATCGCCAGTTCGATATTCTCTGCTTTGTCTCCCCTGATTCTTTCACAGTAGGCATTTGCCAGATTATTTTGCGTCATAGCCCATTGTTCGGGAAAGGCCTCGCGGGTGCGGACGGTTAATGCAGCAGTGTAAGATGCGATCGCAACTTCGATATTCTCTGCTTTGTCTCCCCTGATTCTGTCAAAGTAGGCAACTCCCAGATTATTTTGTGTCAGGGCCCAATCTTGGGGAAAAGCATCACGGGTGAGGACGGATAATGCAGCAGTGTAAGATGCGATCGCAACTTCGATATTCTCTGCTTTCTCTCCCCTGATTCTGTTACTGTAGGCTGTTGCTAGATTATTTTGCGTCCTAGCCCATTGTTCGGGAAAAGCCTCGCGGGTGCGGACGGATAATGCAGCAGTGTAAGATGCGATCGCAACTTCGATATTCTCTGCTTTCTCTCCCCTGATTCTGTTACGGTAGGCTTCTCCCAGATTATTTTGCGTCGCAGCCCAATTTTCGGGAAAGGTATCGCGGGTGTAGACGGTTAATGCAGCAGTGTAAGATGCGATCGCAACTTCGATATTATCAGCCCTCTCTCCCCTGATTCTGTAAGTGTAGGCAATTGCCAGATTATTTTGCGTCATAGCCCAATATTCGGGAAAGGCTTCGGGGCTGTAGACGGACAATGCAGCAGTGAAATATCCGATCGCCAGTTCGATATTCTGAGCTTTCTCTCCCCTAATTCTGTATAAGTAGGCATTTGCTAGATTATTTTGCGTCGCCGCCCAATTTTCGGGAAAGGCATCACGCGTGTAGACGGTTAATGCAGCAGTGAAATATGCGATCGCCCTTTCCAAGTTACTCGCACGATCGCCTTGACGATATTGTTGGTAAAGATTCCCCAGTCGCCCCAAAGCAGCCGCCTCTCGTAGGCGATCTTTCAAATTCCTAGCAATTTCTAAAGACTGCTGATAGGGTTCAAATACCCGTTCCCACAATCCTAAGTCACGGTAAATATCACCTAACTGTAACAAAGTGTCAGATTGCGCCTGGCGTAAGTTCAATTTTTCTTGTAAGGCAAGTGACCTGTCAAAGAAATGAATTGCGCGATCGATCTGCTGTGAATAATCCTGTGCTTGACGGGTCTTTACCAGATTTGCATAAGCATTAGCAACTCGATTGTATAGGGTTGCTAATGCAGGAGTTTCCCTAGCTTGTTTCTCCAGATTTTCAACCTGTTCTAACAGTTCATCTAGGGGTAAACTCAGTCTTCTCTCTGGCTCAATCAGCAGAGAACTTTCCTCAGTCGTGTTAACGACACCCGTTTCTGGCACCGCAGGCGACACAAATCGAAATACGCCACTCCGCCAACTCCAAAAATCCGGCGCTTCCAGACTCAAGCGACTCAGAATATTTGGTGTTACCCAAAGTACGATCGGAAAAGGAAACTCCCGCAACCCCTCCCGCGTCCATTGCAAATAGCCGAAAAAACGGCTTAACTCCGACTGATGGTTAGAGTCAGCTTGTGACACACTATCCCTCAAAGCCTCCGTTCCCGTTACAGTAATTGCGCCTGATGCGTGGGGCGCTTTTAACTCTGGGTAATCATTGACAAGTTGCTCCAACGCCGCTCTCAGGCTAGGTTCTTTTTGATTCAAAACCACGCGATAACTGGGGATATGGGGAGCAAGTTCTGCCTCGTAACGATTAATAATCTGGGTTTGAAAATCTCCCGGTTTACAAGATGCAATCAACAATGACAATACACCTTGACTTGCTTCAATTAAAGAGACAAGGCCATCGTAACTATCCTCATTGATGGATTGATAGTTCGCGATCTCACTGTTGAGCATTTATCCTGTCACTCCGATTAACCCACGTTTCTGCAATATTTCCTGAACTACTGGATGGACTCCAAACCACAAATCAGCATTGCGATATTCGAGGATGTAGAGGTTATGCAATAAATCTAAGAAATCCTGATCCATCCCATCGTTTGGTAAATAATTTTGGTATACATCCACTAGAATTTGATAACGGTTTTGTCCAAGGGGTTCTGTTAAATTAATCCGATATTCGGTAATAGCATCTTTTAAAATTTCAGACGTGATTATCAAATCTTGTTTCTCAGGTGTGCGACGTAACTGCCTCAAACATAACCCACAGGACTGACTAGCCAAACGAATAAATTCCCGCAATGCCCCACCACTTTTGACGATCATCATTTGAGTTGCTTCCGGCTCAATCAAATGCTTGGGAAGTCGCTTGTAAAGAATTTGTTCAAATACTTTTACAGCTTCTTGGACAGGAAAAGCATTTGGAACTCTATCTTCTCCACGCGGAAACAACTTTGTCGCCCACATGGATTGAATCTTATTATTGGTAGCATTATGAATAATTCCTCGCAACGACATATCTCGTGTCGCTGCCATTGGAATTGTATAAATAATCCGAAATTGAGGCTGAAATAACGCACTAATATTATTTCGATAAACACGATCTACTATCTCTAAATCGAGTTTATCAAGATCGTCAATCACGACCATAATTTCTTGTCCGCACCCCGCTTGAATCGCACTAGCAATATCGTTAATCCGATCTACCAAGTCGGAAATACGTCTCGAAAACTCAGTCGTAATTTCCTCACGAATCACAGAGTTTGCCTTCAAAGTTGCTTTCAACTTGGCAAAGAATTTAACAAACAAAGCATTTACACCAGCTTCTCCACTCGTTTCGAGCTCAATGCTAGAATCAACTGAACTTCCCTCTGTTCGAGTATGCTTACTAAACCACTTATAAAAAGCTTTTTTTGTTTGAGAACCGATTTTGATATGGCGTTTTTCTGCTGCTTCCATAAGCTGTACTGCCATAGCAAACAAAATATTGACATGATTCACATCTGACATTTCAATCAGGTCAGAGATGGAAAAGAACACGACAAAGTAGCGATTCTGCGTGTGCTGGCAAAACTGACCCAGCAATGTTGATTTGCCTGACCCACGATGCCCCGTAAAAATAATTTTGTTATTGTCCTGTGAGCAATCTTCAACCAAATGCTCCAATTCTTCTAAAATCTCAGTACCATATTCCACATGAAATTTATTCAGTTGCTCTGGGGTGATCAAAGGAAGTAACTGAAGATTCTGGAAGGCTGTTCGGAAGGATTCCAGGCGGTTGTTGGTCATAGGAAATATTATATATGGACTATAATTCTTAGTTTATCACAATGCCCTGTAATCTCACCCCTCTACTGCTCGTTCTTGGCTTTTCCTTTCCGGTCTCTGCCAACTGTGCCGCTACTTTCTTGCAAACTTCCACAAACCCCAAATCCAGCAACTTTAAATTATCCTGTAAAATCTGCGCTTCCTCACCGTTGGGGCAATTCAGGACTCTCTGAATCACTTGCAGATACCCCTGGGCGCGGGTTTCGTCCATTGTGGGGAGTTGTCAGCAACACCTAGGTTTATTTTACCATGATTTCGATTAGTGGCCAGAAACCTGGTTTTTTCGATAATATTTGGTTACAGCCGAAGAGATGGGAAAAAACCCGGTTTCTAAAGTTTGTGAACCGCAGATGTCGGCGGATATACGCTGATGGACGCAGATGAATTTAGTCGATAGGGGCGGCTTTATGAGATTGTTGGTTTTCGGCAATTATTGTGAGTAAAAACCGCCCCTACAGGATAAATGGTAAAAAATCGGGTTTCTTCTAATTTTGCGCTAATTCTGGCGGCCGGCCCATTAAACCAGTCATCAGCCGCAAGGCTAAAAACCTCACTGGCGGAATTGTCCGCAAACACCACAATCCGAAGCGGCGAAATGCTACAA
Organism: Microcoleus sp. S13_C5; assembly: GCF_036700845.1. Classification (NCBI taxonomy): domain Bacteria; kingdom Bacillati; phylum Cyanobacteriota; class Cyanophyceae; order Oscillatoriales; family Microcoleaceae; genus Microcoleus; species Microcoleus sp. S13_C5. The sequence continues at coordinate 43,699 of NZ_JAUBPR010000042.1, read as the reverse complement.
TTGGCAGCCAAGTATTGGAAAATAATCTGTCTAGAAAATCTGTAAATCCTAACACGATTAAATTCTCTTTTTTGCGCCAGTTGTGATACCGTTTCAATACTCGCAAATCCCCGATATCTTCGCCTTTTTGGTGCGCTTGCTGCAAGATTTGGGCGATCGCCCCTGCGTCTCGAATGCCCATATTCAATCCCTGGCCGCCGACGGGATGGCAGCAGTGGGCCGCGTCGCCAATTAGTGCTAATCTGGGCAAAACGTAGCGATCGCTCTGCATTAACTGCACGGGAAATAAAAACCGCTCGCTCTCCAATTCCAAACGCCCCAAAAGCCCGCCCGTGCGCTGTTCCAACAAAGTCAAAAACTCAGTTTCATCCATTTGTTGCAAAGCTTTTGCTTCCGCGTGGGGTGCTGTCCAAACTACTTGACAGCGGTTCCCAGGTAATGGTAAAACTCCCATCGGGCCGCTCGGCCAAAAGCGCTCAAAAGCGATATCATTGTGCGGTTTTTCTGCTTTAATAGTGATAGCAACGCAGGATTGCCAGTATTTCCAGCCGCGAGTGCTGATGTTGGCTTCGGTGCGGATGCGCGATCGCGAACCGTCGGCTGCGACTAATAATTTGGTGCGAATTGTCCGAGTTTCGCCGTGTTGTTTGACTTCTATTTCCGCGCAATCGGTTAAATATTTTACCTCCACTACTTCCGCCGGACAAACCCAACTAAAATTCGGGTTTTTTGCCAAAGATTCTTGCAAAGCTGACAGCATGACTCGGTGCTCGCCAACGTAACCTAAAGCTGCTTTTGGTACAGGCAATTTGCCAGTATTTCCCAAATCCGGGCGGTGGAATTCGACGACACCGGGATAGTCGCCGTCGCAGAGGCTAATTTGCTCGAAGGTGGTGATTTGCGGCAAGATTTGTTGCCACACGCCGATACCTTCTAAGATCATTCCTGATAGCAGGGTGATTGCATAGGCTTGTTTTTTGGCGGCGGCGGCGGCGGGGAGTTGGGTTTCAATTATTGCGATTTTTAATCCAGAATCTTTTAAGGCGCTGGCTAAGGTGGCCCCGACTATGCCGCCTCCGACGATGGCTATGTCAAAGTCGAGTGTCGGTGTTTGCGTCGAGGCTGTGGTTGGAGAAAGTTGGTTTACAGGCATTTTCAAGGGATTTTGTCAAAGTTAATTGGATTGTTACTTTGTTATTGTAAAGAATTATTTCGATTTAGGGCGATCGAGCGACGGAGACGGGAGATGGGGAGACGGGGAGATGGGGAGACGTTGAGAAATTTATGATTAATGACAAGCATCAAGGATCAAATGCCCACTATCAACTGCCAACAGTCAACACTCAACAGTCAACACTCAACTGTCTAATGACTCATGACCATTTCCTTTGTGTTTTCGGCAGGCAGCGCTGATACTTCCTGGCAAATGGGAATCTCGATGACAAACTCTGCACCTTCCCCGGGCGTCGAAATACACTGCAATTTGCCTCGGTGTTTTTCAACTATAATCTGATAGCTGATTGATAGTCCCAAGCCTGTACCTTTGCCGACGGGTTTAGTAGTAAAAAATGGGTCGAACAACTTGTGGATAACTTCTTGATTGATTCCCATCCCGTTGTCGGCAATGCGAATTGTTACTGTGTCTGAATTCGCACTGGTGCTAATCCGAATTCGGTTGTGGTGAGAATATATATCGTTTGAAGAATGAGTGCTGTTGTACTCTTCGAGGGCGTCGATCGCATTTCCTAAAAGATTCATAAAGACTTGATTGAGCTGACCTACATAGCACTCAACTTTTGGAAAATTGCCGTATTCTTTGATAATCTCAATAGCAGGACGAAGTACATTAGCTTTGATCCGGTGCTGCAAAATTAGCAAAGTGCTTTCGATTCCTTCGTGAATATCTACTCGCTTCATCTGCGATTCGTCGAGTCTGGAAAAGTTGCGTAAGGATACAACTAAGTCGCGAATGCGATCGGCTCCTACTTTCATTGATTCCAAAATCTTCGTAAAGTCTTCCATTAAGTAATCAACTTCAATATCTTCGGCTGCTTCTACAATTTCTGGGACGGGATTTGGGTATTTTTCCTGGTAAAGGTGGAGCAAACCAAGCAAGTCTGTGGCGTATTCGTGGGCGTGGGTGATGTTGCCGTAAATGAAGTTAATCGGATTGTTAATTTCGTGGGCCACGCCGGCGACTAGCTGCCCGAGAGAAGAGATTTTTTCGGTTTGGATTAGTTGAGTTTGAGTTTGGTGCAAATCGTGGACAGCTTTTTCGAGCTCGGCTGCTTGCGATCGATACTGTCCCTCGGACTGCTTGAGTGCTTCCAAAACTTGGACTCGATCGCTAATGTCGGTGTGAGTGCCCACCCATTCGCGAATGCTGCCGTCTGCTGCTAAAACAGGAACTCCGCGCACCCAAAAGTGTCTGTAACTACCGTCTGCAGCGCGCAAACGGTGTTCGACTTCGTAGAGACTTTTTGCTTCTACTGCGCGCATCCAAGCTTGCGCCGTGATCGGGCGATCGTCTGGGTGAATTGCCGAAGTCCAATTGTCTGTAGCTTCCTCCCAACTTTGACCTGTATATGCCATCCAGTCGATCGGTGCGATCGGCTTTCCCTGGCCGTCTGTCGTCCATACCAGTTGCGCGGTGGCCCTTGCGAGCGAGCGATATCTTTCCTCGCTCAGACGCACGAATTCTTCGGCTTGCCGGCTGGCTGTCACGTCGCGCAAAATTGCTGTGAATATGATTTCGCCTGCCACTTCGAGTTTGGAAATAGAAGCTTCGGCGGGAAATTCCGTACCATCTCGGCGGCGGGCGAAAATTTCTTTGCGGTTGTCCATTTTTCGGGCTTGTTTAACGCCACCGCCGAAATTGCTGACGAGGTGAGTGTGAGGGGTGGCAAAAGCTTCGGACAACAGCAGGCTCAGGGATTGCCCGATCGCCTCAGCAGCCGTCCACCCGAAAATCTTTTCTGCACCTTGGTTGAACAGGATAATTTTTTGCTCAGCATCCACAGAAATAATCGCGTCCTCGGCAATTTCTACAATGCCGGCGAAACGAGCTTGAGAAAGTTGCAGGGCTTTTTCAGCGTGTTTGCGATCGCTGATGTCGCGGGCGATAGTCGAAATGTATGTGAGTTTGTCGTCCGGTGCGGAGTGGGAGATGAGGACTTGGCTGACGGGAATTTCGAGTCCTGATGTTGACAGGAAGGTTGTTTCTCCGCTCCAAACGCCCCCGGAAACAGCGGTCGCGATCGCTTGTTTCAAACTGCTGTAGTCTGACGCTGCCGTGAATTCTAGAACTTGTCGCTTGGATATATCTTCGTTTTCGCCTATACCCAGCATTTTTCTGCCGGCTTTGTTGATGTAAACGGCGCGTCCTTCGAGGTTGTAAGTACCTACAAAATCGGGGGTTGCTTCCAGAATTGCTGCCAAACTTCTGTTGGCGATTTCGGCTTTTTTGCTTTCAGTAATATCCCGCGCGATAGTAACTATACCGCTAATATTTCCTAGTCCGTCCCGGTAAGCACTTTTTGTAGAAAGAAATGTCCTCAAATTTCCTTTGACTGGCAGGTCTTCTTCGATCGCTTCCGTTGTGCCCGTTGTCATAATTGGGCGATCAGTTTTTATAATTTGGTCGGCAATTTCCGGGTGAAATAACTGGCTGTCATCTCTGCCGATAATGTCGTCTACAGACTTGCCAATTATACTGGCTCCTGCAGCATTGAGCATCAGGTAACGGCCCTGAATATCTTTGACAAATAGGGCTGCTGGCGTACTATTGATGACGGCAAGCAACAGGTTGTAGTTTTTTTGAAGTGCCTGCTTGGTTGTTTGAGTGTCGAAAATTTGCTCCTGCAATTGCTCATTGGCAATTTGCAGTTGGAGAGTCCGTTTCTCAACTTGATTTTCTAAGTCTAATTTAGCTTTCCTCAGTCCCAGTTCCGCTCGATAGCGCTTCCGGTCGGCGGTGCAAAGAGTTTTGGCATTCTGCCAAATCAGAACTGTAAAAATAATCACGTTCAATACGCTTAACAGCGATATCCCTACCTCCGGCGTGTAGGCTTGTAACCGCTCTCCAAATAGGATGAAATAACCGACTAAAGGCGGGATAATGATTGCCCGTGGCAACAAGCGCCGCGCCATGATGCCTCCCGCGCGATCGCTCGTCATTACTGCGATCAATCCTCGCTCTGGACTGGCAAATAAAATGGCGAAGCTCAGCAACATAAATGCTGCGGAAGTGTGCAAAGCCATTCCTGTATTATTGCCAATTTGGTAAAATAAAGCTTTGTCGTAGAAATAGCCTATCAAACCCATAAATGCAATTAAAAATGCTGAACAGCTTAAGATTTGAATCCGCAGGTATTTAGGCCGACGTTCTGACAGTAGCAGCAGCGCTGTTCCCAACAATAAAAAAGCGCCAGCAGTATTCGGCGCCATGCGTCCGGGTGTTCCGGTGATTGTCAAGGTGTAACTTTCTTTAAATAGCAGTTGGTCGATGCCTAAGTCTAAATTAAAGCTATATTGAACGAGGGTTAATATGCTAATTAATATAATTAAAAATGAGGAAACCAAACTTAAATTTTTGTATTTCTTTTGAGACTTTCTTACTGTTAAGTTGGCCCGCCTCATCTGTTGGATGAATAGAGAAAACCCGCCCAAAATAAAGCAGACGGCAGTATTGGCTTTCATTGTCACGAGTCCGGGCAGAATGCTTTTTAATAGTTGCAGATCGAATATCCAACCCAAAATGACTGTACAGCCGATCGCCATTACTGCAATACTCGCTTTTTTGGAAAAAGACTGGACAGCAGCCATTCGGGTTGAGGGCGTTTGCAGTTGTTGTGCTCGTTCAAAAACTTCCAATTTCTCTATCCCTCTAATTATTTGGCTTCTACGTATCTAAGGTAACAATAAACACTCTAGTAAAATTGTTGCCCGCTATACAAAGCTGCTTAAGATTTCCTCAAAGCTGCTAAGCATAAAATATCAATTATTTTATCTAACTTTAGAGATATCGTCAAATGAAGGTTGAAGGCTCTTATGTAGAAGGCATTGGGCAGACTTCAATAATTTTTGTTGGTCGTAAATTTAAAAAAAATTCCTTGTTCCTTGTTCCTTGTCCCTTCGCTCTCGGAAATTGGCGCCCGATTCATCGGCAAGACGGAGTGTTTTTACTCAGTACATCGAGGGATAATGGTAGCGGATGAATCACTCTGCAACAAGATCACTGGCATTGTAAATCGGCTGCTGTGGCTGTGGGAAATGCGATCGGCAAAAAAGTTACGCTAAACAGTTCTTTAAAAGACTTGACAATATACACTAAATCGCTTATTTTTTTACTTAAGAAATATTACTACAGTCCTCAATCTTATACCAATTATTAAAAGTAGCAGAGCCCGGTAAGGACACGGCATTGCCGTGTCCCTACAGACGCTCGCATACAATCGTGTTGAGTTTTGTTCATCAACTAAGGACAACAGTCAACAGTCAACAGTCAACAGTCAACATTCAACTAACTCCCAACTTTTGAAGTGCTTCCAAAGCTTCGGTTGCTGACGGGTAACGCTGGGGGAAAGCGTACAGCACCATCTGGTCTAAAACGCGAGCCAACTCCGGGGTGACAGTTGCCTTTTTCTGCCAGATGAGATTCCCTAAATTATCAACTCTGAGTTGTTTCGGGCGCATTCCTGTCAAGGCTTGAATCCCGATGAGCCCGACAGCATAGATGTCGCTGCACAATTTTGGGGAACCGATGGCTTGTTCGGGAGGAATATAATCTTGCTGAGTACCGCCGCACGATTTCGTTTGACCGATGCTGTTTGGTGAAGTGTTGATTTCTTTAACGGCCCCAAAGTCAATTAATACAATCTTGCCATCTGATGTCCGCCTGATTAAGTTTTGAGGGTGAACGTCGCGGTGAATTACATCTTGTTTGTGAACAAAAACAAGCACTTCCAAGATATCTTTCAACAAAGCAATAACTTGAGGTTCTTCCCAAGGTTGACCTTCGATTAGTTCTTGATACAGCGGTTGCCCTTCGATGAATTGATAGACTAAATAAAAATATCCATCTTCTTCAAAGCGAGCTAACAATTCCGGTATCCGATCGTGTTGGCCCAATCGATATAAAACGCGCGTTTCTCGATCGAATAAATGGCTGCTTCTCTCAGACTGGCTTTTGAGGCGCTTGACGAGACATAAAGGTCGATCGGGCAAATTTTCATCATCAGCAAGGTAGGTATCGCTGTACTCGGTGCTGACTAAATGTTCTCTGATTCGGTAACGCATCCGCAGCAGCTTTTGCAAGATCGGATCGACATATTTAGCGGGTTGTGTGCCTTGTTGTACAGCTCTCATGATACAGTCCCAAAGATTTGCTCCGACTACTCTTTCTTCTTGACCGAGAATTTCTGCTTGTCTCAGTACCTTTGTCAGTTCTTTCCACAAGTTGTAGCCGACATACCGCCCCAGGTAGCCCACTGTGTACCCGCGGGCGATCGGATCGTTTTGGTGAATTTCTTTGTACGTCAAACCCCCTACAACGCCTCGAATTATCGACTGTTGCAACCGACTCAGGTGTTTTTCCGTTTGTTCGTATACGAGATTGTCCAAAAAAAATATTGCTTCTTCTACCGTCATAGTTTCAGATTTTAAGTGATTTGTACAGGAGCCACGCATTTTTATATCCCTAGATTTCTGTTATATATAATTTCTCTTAAATTGGCTAGATTGTCTACTTATTGAAATATATTTTTACCAATATGACTTTTATGACTTTATGTTATGAATTTTATGAATTGACGTTTTAAGTAGTTACTGGTACTATCTCAAATACAACTTTTAACTAGAGAGTACATTGCCAAATTAGGGTCTCGCCGATTCGGCTTTACAACTCCAAACATCAGAAACGACTGTTGTCAATTAATAGGTAAATTAATCATGTCTATCTTCAGTACCGCAACCAAATTCCCTGTCGGCGAAGAGCCGAGTGACGTTGTTGTAGCAGATTTTAACAAAGACGGTAAGCCAGATATCGCCACAGCGAATCAAGGAACTAACAACATCTCCATTCTGTTGGGGACAGGCACTGGCAGCTTTGGCACTGCCAACAACTTTAAGATCGGCTTTACGCCCATAAGTCTGGCATTAGGGGACTTTAACAGCGACGGCAACCTCGACATAGCTTCTGTAAGGTGGAACAGCACAGATGTAGGTCAAGTAGCCATCCTGTTGGGAAATGGCACAGGTAGCTTTGGCACTCCCACGAGCTTTGATACGGGGGAAGCTGATGGGAAGTCAGATTATGGCCGTGGTGTTGGTGCGGGTGACTTTAACAGCGACGGCAAGCTAGATTTAGTTACGATAGGCAAGAACAATCTATCGATCCTGTTAGGAACTGGTACAGGCAGCTTTGGGGATCCTACTAACCTTAATGTTAATGGGTCGAATTCGGGGTTTTTCGCCGTGGAAGACTTTAATGCTGACGGCAAGCTCGACTTAGCTTTCATAGACTCTTCTGATAATGTATCGATCCTGTTGGGGACAGGGAAAGGCAGCTTTGGGACTCCTACTAAATTTAAGGCGGGGGACTTTCCGCTCGGGCTCGCCACAGGGGACTTCAATGGGGATAACAAGCCAGATTTAGCTGTAACAAACATCGACGAATCTGACGAATTTGGCAACGTATCAATCCTGTTGGGGACGGGGAAAGGCAGCTTTGGGGCTCCCACTAACTTTAATGGGGGGGACTTTCCCAATAGCGTTGCTGTTGGGGACTTTAACAGCGATAACAAGTCAGATTTAGCTGTGACGAACGATGATGGTATCTCCATTTTGTTGGGAAATGGTGCGGGCAGTTTTGGTGCGCCCGCCAACTTTTCGGCTGGGGAATATCCCTTTGTCATTGCTGTTGGGGACTTTAATGCTGACGGCAAGACAGACTTAACTACGACCGATGAAGGATCTAGCAACGTCTCGGTTTTGCTCAACAAAAACGATGATGTAGCGGATGGTAGCGGCAATGAGGACAATGATACGGCTGGTGTTTCTGTTAGTCTTACCGAAACGGAAGTTACAGAAGGCGGCGCGAATGGCAGTTACCAGCTCAAATTAAAGTCGAAGCCAACAGCCCCCGTTACCATCACTCTCACAACCAATAATCAGATTCAGCCGATCGCCCCTGTGACTTTCACTCCAAATAATTGGAATGTTGCTCAAACCGTAACGGTAAAAGCTGTTGACGATACAGTTGCCGAAGGTACAGGCAGCGCTAATATTACTCACACTGCAGCCAGCACTGATGCTAAGTATAACAAAATTTCGGTGCCAGGGGTGAGAGTGGCGATCGACGATAACGACACTACGCCGACACCGACGCCAACGCCAACGCCAACGCCGACACCAGTCACGCCGACGCCAACGCCGACGCCAACGCCAGTGACGCCGACACCAGTTACGCCGACACCAACGCCGACGCCAGTTACGCCGACACCAACGCCGACGCCAGTTACGCCAGTGACGCCAGTGACGCCGACACCAGTGACGCCAACGCCAGTGACACCAGTGACGCCAACGCCAGTGACGCCGACGCCAGTGACGCCGACGCCAGTGACGCCAGTGACGCCGACACCAGCGACGCCAGTGACGCCGACACTAGGGACGCCCCCACTGATACTTGCAACTCCAGACATTATTATTAATGCACCAGCGGGATTCTTAGTCACTTCAGAAACAGGTGGCACAGACAAATTCTTTGTCAAACTCAACAGCCCACCTACTGCTGATGTGAGTATTACTTTTAGTAGCAATAGTGTGGGAGAAGGAGTAATTGACAGGCCAACTGTTACCTTCAATTCTACTAATTGGAATCAAAACCAGATCGTGACGGTAAGAGGCGTTGATGATTTTGTATTTGATGGAGAGCAAAATTACAGTATTATTGCCTACCCTGCTGTTAGCGCCGATCCCAATTACTCCGGGTTAACTACATCAATTGTTTACGCTTACAATAATGACGATGACGATCCTCTTCTTGAGACGAGCGTTAGTATAGGCTGCGTTATTGATGGTTACATCTCCGGTGCAACCATCTTCCTAGATGCTAACAAAAATGGCATTAAAGATAGTAACGAACCATCAACTACTACTGACTTTAACGGTGAATATCAGCTCGATATTCCCTTGGAGACTTTCGACAAAAATAAAAATGGGAAAATCGATGCAGATGAAGGCAATTTAGTAGCTTTTGGAGGGACGGATACGGGCACGGGTTTGCCGCTGGAAACGCCTGTTGCAGCGCCTGCGGATGCCACTGTTGTTACTCTGTTAACCAGTTTGGTAACTGATTTGATGGCTGGGGGAATGACGCAGAGTGAAGCCGAGTCAAAAGTTAAATCTACTCTGTCTATTCCTGCGGGAGTTGACTTGATCGACTTAGATCCGATCGCCTCTACAGCCAAAAATGAGCCTGGGGGCGTTGAAACTCTAGTCGCCATGACAAAAGTCCAAAACGTCATCACCCAAACCAGCAGCCTCATAGACGGTGCATCTACGGCGGACAATGCTGCGATCGTCAAAGCTGTTGTCGGGGCAATTAACAGTAAAATTAAATCCGGTGGTTCCCTGGATTTGAGCAATGCGGCACAGGTAGAAAGCATTATCGAGCAATCTGTTGCCAAGGTCAAAGAAATTGACACCAATCTCAACACTGAAAAACTTTCCCAAATTGCCCCGGAAGCTGCGAAGGTAATGGCTGAGGCAAATCAAAGCACGGATAAAGTTAAATCTAACTTTTTGCCTGAGTTTATTCCCTCGGAAATTGCCAAAGTCCAAAAGGTGACATTAGGTGAAAGTTCGATCGCCCTCGAAGAAGCGGCGGCTGGCACAAAACCTATCGCACAGGTAGTTTCCGAAAATACTGGCGAATTTTTAACTGCCAAAATTCAAGGAAATCCAGCACCGGCTCAACCCGCTGTTCCAGTTGTGCAAGGTGATGTGGAACTTGTCAATACTTCTCCTGAAATTCTCGGCGCTGAGGGCAAAAATCTTGTCGGTACTGATGATAGCGATACTTTAATCGGCGACAGCGGTAACGATTTTATCAGTGGCAGAAAAGCTAGCGATTCCCTCGATGGTGGCGGCGGCAATGACACCATTTACGGTGGGCGGGGACTCGATACGCTGACAGGTGGCAGTGGCGATGATATCTTATTTGGAGGCCGCGGTTCTGACAGTTTGCAGGGCGGTGAAGGCAATGACAGTTTGTACGCTGGCAAGGGAGATGATACTTTGCTTGGCGGTTTGGGAGATGATTTCCTTAGCGGCGAAAATGGCAACGATTTTCTGATAGGAGGTAGCGGGAGCGATCGCTTTTTGTTAACTCCAGGTAGCGGCTCGGATACGGTGCTTGATTTTGAGGTGGGTATCGATAAATTTGCGATCGATAACGGTTTGACTTTCCAGCAGTTAGAAATTAGTCAAACTGCGGGAGGAACGCTGCTGAAAGTTGCCTCAACTAATCAAGTTTTGGCAACTGTGACTGGGTTGAATAGTTCGATTACTGAATCGGATTTTGTGTTGATTTAGAGCCAACTCCAGCGTAGGGGCAATCCTGTGATTGCCTTTCTAAATGAGGTAGGCACTAAAAACGGATCATTTGTTAAATCACTTTTACCGGGAGGAGCATCATGTTTAAGTTTGGAAAACTGATCCTAGTATTCATCACCGCATCTGTTGCTGTTTTGCAGCCAACTTTTCGGACTCGCGCACAAGAAACCAGCAGCGAATTCAGGCAACTACAAACCTTATTAGAAGCTAAGAAATGGGACGACGCCGATCGCGAAACCGTCTCTATACTCCGCAACAACCCCACGTCTTGTCCTAACCTCCGCGCGATCGACCAATTGTGGATGCAACACAGCAATAACAAATACGGCTTGACCCCGCAGTTAGAGATTTGGCAGAAGGCGGGCAACGGTTTAAATTGTAAAACTTGCGAAGGTGAAATTAAAGAATTTAGCGAAAAGGTAGGATGGAAACTAGGCCCGCAAGCAACTCCTATGTTAGGGGATTTTCCAGCTCAGTACCCAACAGTTGCTGCATTAGGTTGGCAAGGCTACGTGGATGGAGATGCAACTATGCAGATTCTTTTTGGCACCCGGAATACATGGCAAGCGTGGAAAGTTCAAGGTTATAACTTGTTCTCTACTTTTGCTAATTGCGGCAAGTAAGTAGACCAACATAAAAAAAGAGAACACCCAGATACCCGACTTATTTAAGAAGTCGGGTATTTAAAGCGCGAGCGCGTTTTACGTTCTTTTGCTTTCATACTTCTGCTTCCTTTAAAAAGCTGGTTTTGCTGAATACAGGTATGAATTAAAAATTTCCCAATTGCTATGGGCCAAGTATGGTGAGTTTTGTAACGTTGGAGAAAAGTTTATTCATACCGTAAATCAGCAACGCTATTTATAGAACACAGCCAAGATGTCTGTTCCACAAATATAGAATAAGAAATAACAATCAACAGTCAACAGTCAACAGTCAACTACTTAATCTTATTCACATAGCCCCACAAACTGTAATCGCGACTCAGCCAACCCCGGAAAAAAGCCATCTGAGTTGGATCTTCTTGCACCCGTTTGTAGCGGTAAATAATTCGTTCGTTAATCATTTGCAGCGCGGTATTTCTATTATTTGCGCCTTTCAGCGCTTCCTTGGTGCGCGGGTCAAAAACTCCTGTTTGCGGCAATCCTAATGCTTGCTGAAGAAAGGTAATTGAGTTATTAATACCGAAATTAACGGCGGTGTCAAACATGACGATCGCCAAAGTCGGCTGCATGGTGCCGGAGAGGCTCGAATCCCAGTAATATTTATAAATTTCTAGGAGCTCGGCTTCCGACATCTGCGTCACGTCTAGGGGCGGAAGCCCACGACTGTAACGGTAGGCGTTGTATTCCGTTTGCAAGACGCCCCGATAAGTTCTGCCGCCCTTATCGGCAGGGTGATTGCTGAATCCGCCCTCAAAATATAGGGTGAAATAAAGAGCAGTTTGAAATAATTTCTGCGTAAAGCTGGCTGTCTGCTGCTGTTGTGCGAAAGTCTTTTGGGCAAAGGGTAAGGGGATTGCTAAGGTTAACAAGAGTATCCCCAGCAGGAGGTTTGGTTTCCACTTGATGTTATGTTGGCGCTGTGTCGCTTGCTTGTCGCTCATAAATTCTCTGTGACGATCGCCCGTAGTTCCGCTAAAACTGCTACTCTGCAAAATAATATAGATTCAACCTTTAACTTGATAGCACAGATAGGCCGCAAAATGAATTCCGATTTTCGCAACCAATCCGAAACACCCGAATTAGAAGATGCAGCATCCCTGACAGTCGCTGCAGAAACCTATTACTCTCAAGGCAATTTACCAGCAGCCGTCGCTGCTTGTCGCCGAGCTCTGGAATTGCAACCGGATTGGGCGGCGGCTTACGTGACAATGGGCAATGTGCAGCAAGCAAGCGGTCAAATTGAGGAAGCGATGCGGTTTTATTCCGAGGCGATCGCTCTGAATCCCGATTTTGCTGAGGCTTATGCTAATTTGGGCAGTATGCTCTACAAACAAGGGCATTTGGTGGAGGCGGTTGTCAATTACGAAAAGGCGATCGAACTTAAACCAAATTTGGCTGCTGCTTACTGGAATTTGGCAGGGGCACTGAAGCAGCAGGGGCAGCAGGATGCAGCGGTAGCATACGAGCAAAAAGCTCTCGAACTCAATCCCCACCTTGCTCAGGTAGATTTTCACTTAAATTTAGGAGATAAATTAGCGCGGCAAGGGAAGTTAGATGAGGCGGTGGCTGCATGGCAGCAGGCGATCGCATTCAAACCCGATTTAGCAGAAGCATACTGTCAAATTGGCCGAGTTTTGCGCCACCAGGGTCAATTTAAAGACGCAATACCCAACCTTCAAAAAGCCCTAGAAATTAAACCGGATTTTATTTCTGCCCACCAACATTTGTGCGGCATCCTCAGAGATACTAGCAATTTAGCTGCAGCGCGGCAAGCCGTGCACCAATACAGCCAAATGTGTGCCGAAACTGATCCAATTATGACCGCGATTTATTTCATCAGCACATATCAAGTGTCGGGATTAAATCAAATTGCGGGCGATCGATTTTTAGAGCTAGAGTCGTACTTGCAGCACAACTTAGAAACCGCTAGCCCGGTGGAAATTAAATCGCTTTATGCAAATTTGTTATTCAGCACGCCCTATTTGCGAGATGACTTGGCTGCTAACTCAAAACTTTACAGATTAATTGCCCAAAAGTATATCGACCAATGTATTAAACCTAATTTTTCTCAACCCGCAAATTACAGTTTCAAACCAACTGCCCCATCCAGCAAGTTAAAAATCGGCTTTTTGTCCAATCACTTTAGTCGCCATTCTGTAGGTTGGTGCAGCGCTGACATCATTCGCGAATTGTCCGACATCACACCGAATGTTTATTTGTACGCTTCCGAAAGAATTATTCCTGACGATCGCACTCAGCAATTTGAAAGTTTGGGCAAACTGACTTTTCCGACAACCTACCCGAACGGACTTGCCAATTCCGCAGAAATAATCGACCAAATTCAGCAAGATGAATTGGATGTTTTAGTTGATTTAGATTCTCTCAGCGTACCAGTTCATGCTGACATTCTCTACCAAAAACCCGCACCAGTTTGTGTTTCTTGGCTGGGATTTGACGCCCCTTACATATCGCCCGAAAATTACTTTCTTACAGATTGGCACTCGCACCCGGCAGGGCGGGAAAAATATTATGACGAGCAGCTAATTAGGATGCCTGATTCCTTTGTAGCGGTGTCTGGTTTTCAGAGGTATGGAGTTGATCCAGTTGCATTGAGAAGGTCGAATCGGATCGGTTTGGATCAGATAGTTTACCTGTGCGTCGCTCCCGGTCGAAAATTCAATCACGAGTTGGTAAAATCACAAATTGCGATTCTCAAGCAAGTGCCCAACAGTATTTTAATTCACAAAGCTTTAGGCGATGCGGCAGTGTTTGAGGCTGCATATCACCAAGCTTGCGAAGCTGAGAAAGTGAGCAAGCACCGAATTAAGTTTTTGCCAAGGTTTGCTACTGAGGAAGAACACAGAACTATCTATTTGCTGGCCGATGTGTTGTTAGATTCTTATCCTTACAACGGAGGAACTCACACTTTAGAAGCGTTGTGGTTTAATTTGCCAGTGGTGACTCGCACAGGAGAGCAATTTTTATCGAGAATGGGTTATTCGTTTTTGCAGACTTTGGGAATTGAAACTGGTGTGGCTTTATCTTGGTCGGAATATGTGGAAGTGGGTGTAAAATTGGGTAAAGAACGTGAATTGAGAAATGCAATTAAAGCAGAGTTGGTGAAATCTAAATATCCCGCCAATTTGTCGCCGCTTTGGAATCCGAAAAAATATGCTGGTGATATGTATGCGGTGTTTGAAAAATTATGTAAAATAGGATAAATGCTGACTAATTACTAATGACTGATAACTGATGACTAATGAGTTCAACACTACCAACTATTAAGTTTTTAAAACAGCCGACTTCGGAAGCTTGGATAGAACAGGCGATCGCCCATTTGGATACAATCTTATTAGACCATTCTCACTGCGAGCGGAAAGCGGCGGGAGTAGCGTTAAATTTAATGTTTCGCTACCCAGCCCGGGAAAAATTGGTGAGGATGCTAACGGCGATCGCCCGCGAAGAATTAGAGCATTTCGAGCAAGTCAACCAACGGTTAGAACAGCGCAACATCGCTTTAGGTCCTTTGGCCGCACCTCCCTACGGTGCCGGTTTGTCCGCCCAAATTCGCAAGCAGGAACCGGAGAGACTTTTGGATTCTTTGTTGGTTTCTGGTTTGATAGAAGCGCGCAGTCACGAACGGTTGGGGCTGCTGGGCGATCGCTGTCCCGACGCGGAATTAGCTAAGTTTTACCGCAGTTTGATGGCTTCGGAGGCGCGCCATTACGGTGTATATTGGATTTTGGCAACAACTTATTTCGATCGGGATATTGTGATGCAGAGGTTGGAGGAATTATCCTTAGTTGAGAGCGAGTTACTGGCAATTGTTCATCCTGAACCGAGAATTCACAGTTAAAATCTAGGTGCATTTAAATACTGTAAAATACAAAAAACAACTAATTTTACAGTTGCTCAAGTCAAAAATAAATATACGTTGCAACCACCAATGAAAACCCAACATCTGGATTTTTTAATTCGTTCCTGGGAAACGCGCGATCGCGCTGAGGCGTTCTATTTAATTAGGGATGTTTTAGCAGAGTACGGTTTAAAATGCGAACCTCACGGGGCTGATCGAGATGTCTATGATGTAGAACTACATTATCATAATCAAGGCGGTGAATTTTGGGTAGTTGAACGGCAGGATAAAATAGTGGGTACAGCCGCTTACTATCCAATTGAGCGCGGAAATAATGCTGTGGAAATTCGTAAAATGTATATTTTGCCAGCAGCAAGAGGACAAGGTTTGGGGAAATTTTTACTGCAAGAATTGGAAAGTAAAATTATCGCTCGCGGCTTTGAGGAAATTTGGATAGAAACTGCGAGCATTCTCAAAGAAGCTGTGAAAATGTACGAAAATAGCGGATATCTACCGACAACGGGTGTGGAGACGCCCAGGTGCGATCGGGTTTACGTAAAGTCTCTAGGTATAAAAAAAATATAATTACTCAAAATTACACGCTAAGTTTAATTTATTTTTTGCCGCAGAGGAATCTCGATCGCAAATTCGGAACCTTCTCCCAATACAGAATTGCAAGAAAGTTTGCCGCCGTGTTTTTCTACTATAATAGAGTGCGAAATCGCCAATCCTAAGCCAGTTCCTTTGCCAATGGGTTTAGTAGTGAAAAACGGGTCAAACAAGCGCTTTTGCACATCTTCGCTCATCCCGGGGCCGCTGTCAGCTATCCATATGGCAACGCTGTTATTGTCGGTTACTTGGGTGCGAATCGTAATTGCGAGATTTTTGGCGGCGCGATCGGATTTCTTCATCTCCATTTCCAATGCGTCTAGCGCATTGCTCAACAAATTCATAAATACTTGATTTAACTGACCGGGATAACATTCAACTAAAGGCAAATTACCGTATTCTTTAATCACATTAATTGTTGGGTGATCGGTTTTATGTTTCAGGCGGTTTTGCAAAATCAGCAGCGTGCTTTCAATGCCTTCGTGAATGTCAACTTGTTTCTTTTCGGCTTCGTCAAGTCTTGAAAAAGTCCGCAGACTCAAAACTATGTCGCGGATGCGATTGGCTCCGACTTTCATAGATGCTAAAATTTTAGGTAAATCTTCAATAAGATAATCAATTTCAAAGTCTTCCCTTGCATCTACAATTCTTGCGCTAGGCTGCGGGTATTCTTTCTGGTAAAGTCGCAGCATTTTTAGCAAGTTTTGAGTGTATTCGCTGGTGTAGCTGAGATTACCGTAGATAAAATTAACCGGGTTGTTAATTTCGTGGGCGACACCTGCTACTAACTGACCCAAACTCGACATTTTTTCACTTTGAATTAATTGAGTTTGGGTGCGTTGGAGTTCGTGTAAAGTTTGTTCTAGCTGTTGAGTTTGAGCTTGAGCTAATCGGGCCGCTGTGCGGGTTTGGGTGTAGAGTTCGGCGTGGTCGATCGCGATCGCAATTTGAGCAACCACCGCTTGCATCAGTTCGACTTCCGAGTCGCTCCAATTTCGCATGGACATAGCCTGATAGCAGGTAATCACCCCAATATCGCCGGAAGCAGTATGAATTGGCAGCGACAGCACTGAGTTAAAATTTGAAGCCTGGAAAACTTCGCGCAATTCTACATCTTCAAAAGTGCTGACATCATCAATTCGTAGAATTTCTCGTCGCAAAATCTGTCTCACAGCAAAACAAGATTTGTCGTCTATAGGATAAGTGCCGAGAATACTCGGCAAATCTGCATTCTTGGCTTCAAAAGTTACGTCCCAAACCGGAGGATTGCTGTTGGGGCGATACCAAGTGAAAATGCACCAATCTAGGTGCATCAAATTGCGAATTTCTTGAACGGCGGTTTCTACAATTGTATCTAAATCTAAAGAATTGCGGATTTGGTTGGCAATTTGATTGAGCAGTAATTCTCGCTGAGCTTGCTGTCTGAGCGCTTGTTCCGATCGCACTAAAGTTTCTTCTGCAAGTTTGCGATCGGTTAAATCTTGGATAACTGCTTGGATAATTTTTTCATTTCCCACCTCAATGACTGTCAGCACCACTTCTGCGGGAAAATCAGTACCGTCTAAGCGCTGATGAACCCAATCAAAACGGTGCTTTCCCCGCTCAAAGGCGATCGCGATCATTTCCTCAGCCAAGTTCAAAGAATCTCTGCCGTTGGGTTGGAAAGGAGGCGACAGTTTGCCTGGGTTTTGGCCGTACAACTGTTGCGCGGTAGTGCAGCCAAATAGTTTTAGGGTGGCTGTGTTGGCATCGCAGATGTGATTGTCACATAACATAAAAACAGGCAAACTGGTTAATTCGTAGAGCGATCGAAATTTGGCTTCCGACTGCTGCAATGCGGCTTCTGTTTTCTTACGATCGGTAATGTCGGCAACCATTGCCAAAGCGCCCACATAGCGTCCCTGTTTGTCTGACAAGGGATTAGTAGAAAGTATCGCCCAGAAGTCGCTGCCGTCTCGGCGAAGGAACTTAAAATCGTGCTGTTCGCGAATTCCTTGATTGCGGCGGTTGAGATTGGCTTGTGCGAGTGCGATGCCTTCTGCATCCATGAAACCAAATAGGGGCTGTCCGATCATTTCTTCGGGAGTGCAGCCAAGCATATCGGCCATTTTTCGGTTGACAAAAGTAGTTTTACCGTCCGTATCTATCATCCAAATCCCTTCGTCTGCTGTCTCGACAATACACCTGTATTTTTCCTCACTTTCTCTGAGCGCTTCTTCTGCTAATTGGCGAGCAGTAATGTTTTGAGTCATTAGCAATCCGCCGATGATTTCTTCCCGTTCGTTTCTGACTGGCAAAGCATAACCTAGGTAAACGCGATCGCTGTAAATAAATTCTGTAACAACTGTTTCTCCTGCCAGTGCCGCCCGATAATTTGGCTCGACAGCAGCGCAAAAATCTGGCTCGAATACTTCCGAGATTGTCTTGCCTTCCATCAACTCTTTGGAAAGCCCCACTGCCGCTAATTCTGTACCTTCTACCAGCGTGTAGCGCATTTCTCGATCGAACAGCATCACCGCGCCGTTAGGAAAGTTGCTTGCCATAGTGCGGTAAAGCTGTTCGCTTTTTTGCAGTGCTGCTTCTGCTTGTTTGCGATCGCTAATGTCAACTACGACTGCACCGATGCCGAGAGCCTCCCCATCTTTGTCGAGCAGGGGAAAATAAGAGCCTGTCAAGTGTCGAACCAACCCCGGCTTTCTTGGATTGTCACCACTCATCTCGATGTTAATTAGGGGTTGTTTCGTTCTCAAAATTTGTTCGTACAAAGGCTCTATTATTGGAGCGATATTTGGCCATATTTCGCGTACAGTTTTGCCGATATGATCTGCTGGACTCAGGCAATTTATTTCTGCTAAAAATTGATTAATTTGCAGGTACCGCAATTGCGAGTCCAAAATGCAAAGTCCCGCCGGTGCCTCGTTCAAAAAGGCATCAAATAGTGATTGCCTCTCTATTAATTCTTGTTCTAAAGCTTTGCAAACGCTGAGATCTGTTAAAGAACCCATCATCCCCACAACTTCTCCCATTTTGTCTTTCAATAGCGAGAGCATCAGGTGCGAGGAAAATTTTTCTCCTGATTTACGGCGTGTGATAACTTCAATTTCATGCTCGCCTTTTTCTTGTAGGGGTTTTATGACTTGATCTAATAAAAATTCGTGCTGTTCCGGCGGGTAAATTAAAGAAATGTGCTGTCCGATAGCCTCAGTTGCTTGATAGCCGTATAAATTTTGACAGGCTTGATTCCAAATGGTGATCGAGCCGTCCATATCTGTAGAAATCACCGCTTCGTGAATTTGGTCGATAATTTGACTTTGGAAACGCAATTTTTCTTGAGTCTGTTCCAGTTCAGCGATTTTTTCTTCGAGTAGCTTCTGAGTTTTTTCCAGTTCGGCGGTCTGCTTGGCCAGCAATTTTTCTAGATGTGAATTGCTGTGCGGCGGCGCTGATTCCAGGGGAGCGCTATTTTCAGGCCCAGGACTAAAAATTTCTTCAGCGCTCAGCCAAATCGCGCACTCTCCCTCTGTTTCAATAGCTCGCTCGGAAACTCGCACGGGTACGAGATGGTTGTTTTTATGTTTGTATGCTGCTTCGCACGGGCCCATGCAGCTATTTTTTGCTTGACTTTCTAGATATTTTTTTCTGCCAGCGCACTGCGTTTGCTGAATTTCCCAGTAGTTGAGGTGAAGAGTTTCTGCAACTGTGCGGCCGATAATACTTGCAAAAGCTGGATTTACGTCGATAAAAGTCCCGTCCGTCCGGCACAATGCCAGCCCGATCGGGCACAGTTCTAACAATGGGCGGTTGCAGCGAGCGCGCTTGGCTTTTCCTAACTGGCTGTGCATCTGACCTAGCGGGACTTGGGTGATTTAATTATATCTTTTTATCTTGTTTATTGTTGTGAGTTTCATCCTTGATTAAGGAAGACAGAAGAAGGAAGAAGGAAGACTTCCTTCTTCCGTCAATTAATCGCGGGCGATACCTTCGGATCGGGCGGCCAACTGCACTGCACCGGCGACAGCAATGGCAACTCTTTCGTCAAAAACAGACGGTATAATGTGCTCTTTGTCAAGCTGGGAAGGACTGACTAAAGAGGCGATTGCATAAGCTGCCTCTAAATACATAGTGGGCGTAATCGTGGTTGCTTTGCAGTCCAAAGCACCTCGAAATATCCCCGGAAATGCCAAAACATTGTTAATTTGATTCGGGTAGTCGCTGCGTCCGGTTGCTATGATCGCCGCATCTTCCATAATTAATTCTGGCTGAATTTCGGGAATGGGATTTGCCATTGCAAAAACAATGGGATTCTCGGCCATCGAACGCACCATCGAGCGGGTGACTACGCCGGGGGCGCTGACTCCTAAAAATACATCGGCACCGGCGATCGCATCTTCCAGAGTACCGCTCGAAGGCACGGCAAATTCTAGTTTTTCTGGGTTCATATCCGTGCGGTCTTCGGAGAGGACGCCTTTGGAGTCGCACATGATGATGTTTTGTGCACCTGCTTTACGCAGCAACCGGGCGATCGCGACTCCGGCGGCACCGGCTCCGTTAATCACGATACACACTTCTGCGATGGTTTTTTTGACTATTTTCAAGGCATTAATTAATGCGGCCAAACTGACAATCGCAGTGCCGTGCTGGTCGTCGTGAAAAATCGGAATATCTAAGGTTTCCCGCAATCTTGCTTCGATTTCAAAGCAGCGGGGAGAAGAAATATCTTCGAGGTTAACGCCGCCAAAAACCGGGGCGATATTCTGCACTGTGCGAATAATTTCGTCGGTATCTTGGGTGTTCAAACAGATAGGAAAGGCGTCAATACCTGCAAATTCTTTAAATAGCATGGCTTTGCCTTCCATGACTGGCAGTGCGGCGGCAGGGCCGAGGTTTCCCAATCCCAAAACTGCGCTACCGTCGGTAACAATGGCAACAGTATTTTGTTTAATTGTGAGGTTATAAACTTGTTGCGGGTCATTGGCGATCGCCGTGCAGATGCGGCCGACTCCAGGGGTGTATGCCATTGCCAAATCTGACTGGCGTTTGAGGGAAATTTTGCTAACTACGCTGATTTTTCCGCCGCGGTGCAAGTTGAAAGTGCGATCGTACACGTCGATCACTCTGATATCTGGCAGTCCTTTCACTGCTTGCACTATTTCTTCATTGTGCTCGATGCTGGAGGCATCGACGGTGATATCGCGAACGGTAGTAGCGCGGGTTTGCTCGATCAAGTCGATTTGGCCGAAGTTGCCGCCGACAGATGCGATCGCGCTGGTGACTCTTGCCAGCATTCCCGGCTGGTTCGGCAGAGCAACCCGAATTGTTAAACTAAAGCTGGGATTTGGTGTCAGTTTTACCATGATGCCTTGATTTCAGATTTGAGAATTTCAATCTTAGATTTTATCGCCAATGTTAGGCATAAAATTTAATAATTCAAATTTTTAACTGAAAATTTTAACAAATTCTATGAGCCTGTGGTACGCTCACTCTGCACTGCCAGGGGTGTGGCTGGAAAAGTGATCTTTTTTTGAGTAAAGCTTTGCTCTGTTTCTAGCTGGTGACTCTCCCACAAACAGCCTATTTTCTGTCAATTTCCCAGCGAACCGCGAATATGAAGCGCGGGGGTAGAAACCAGGTTTCTGAGGTCAATCGATTGCGCGATTTTAGATTTTAGATTTTAGATTTTAGATTTTAGATTTTAGAATAGAAGCAATGACCCCACGGATTAATTGGGGGGGCAAGTTTCATCGGATACAGGTTTTTTATTTCTGGACGGATGAATCCGGGGGCTTGTATCCTGGATGCTTTCGGTCAAGCTGCGGAACTATTATCTATTTTTGAGAATATTTCTGCTTATTGTGAACATTAGCAGATATTTCGCAAAAATCTATTTTCCAGCGATACCGCCTAATTTCTGCTGCTGTCTTTTGAAACGAGACACCCAGGAGAGTTGATGCGGCTTTTTGGTGGCCTTTATTGGGAATGTAAAAAGTAGATGCACGGCTGTTTGAGCCGGCAGGTAAAAATCTGAGCGACTGACAAGCGGGCCTTTGATATATATTTTGTCTGCTTGTTTAACAGTTGCCAAGGATTGCGAGTGCAACCTTGCGAACGATCGAATTACCTACACGCTTTGCCCGATAATTCCAGGGACTGTAACTAACAGACAATCTATCCCGCGCCACCACGGGCACAGGTTCAGCCGAACCGTGTTGAGTTGCTGGTTGCTAACTGTCAATTTTACCGATCGGCCGCAGCATCGGCCCATATAATTGTAAAGAATTTGCAAGCCAGACAATCTGGGGGAACTTTTTCTAAGTCTTGCATATCTACCAGTTGCTCTGCTTCGCTGCCGGGGGGAACTATGCACAGGGCAACTTGTCCGACTCCAGCCATGAGTTCGGCAACTCGCTCCAAAATACTGTCCATTTTTTTCATTAGTTGCTCTGCTGCATCGAGACTCGGCGCGATAATGAAAAAGGTTTTGACTCCATCAGGACAGGGGGCGAAGCCCAGGGTACAGTCTCGTAATAGTGCTTCGGTAGAGAGACTGAAACCGTTGTAGAAGCGATCGATTACTGCTTGATAAAAGGCTTGGGTCAGAGAGCGATCGCCAAAAATAGGTTGAGATAACATAACTACTTCCTTTCGTAGGATTTTTGGGTGCATTGAAAAAAGTTTAACATACCTTAATGTAAGGGATTTAACAAAATGATCTAGCGATCGAGATCATGGACTTGATGTGACATTTTTTAATTTGTGTAGCGATCGCAACTGTGATAAAATGTACTCTGTGCTATCACTGCCAGTGATTTTGATCCGATCAGCAGCTCAAAGCTAAGTACAAAATTTCCTAGTAGGTGGGGAGAGGGGGAGAGGGGGAGAGGGAGAGGGGGAGAGGGTAATTACCTAAGTAGTAAGAGTATTATTGGCAAAAACTGCTTAATCTAGAGTTTAAAATAAACATCCAATCAAAATATTCAAGATGAACTCGATCGCCCAACAGTTAAAAGCAAAATTTGAAAAAGCATTCACCGCTGCATTCGGCGAAAGTTATGCAGGTGCAGATCCGATGCTAGCCGCCGCCACCAATCCCAACTTTGGGGACTTTCAGTGCAACGCGGCGATGAGTTTGGGGAAAAAGTTAGGAAAGCCCCCACGGGCGATCGCCTCGACAATCATCGAAAACCTAGATATTACCGACATCTGCGAAACCCCAGAAATCGCCGGGCCCGGTTTTATTAATTTGAAGCTGAAACCGGCTTATTTGGAAGCGCAAATTAGTGCGATCGCCGGCGACTCGCGTTTGGGGATTGAACCGGCGAAAACGCCTCAGACAATCGCGATCGACTTTTCGAGTCCGAATATAGCCAAAGAAATGCACGTCGGACACTTGCGATCGACAATCATCGGAGATGCGATCGCCCGCATCCTCGAATTTCAAGGCCACGACGTACTCAGAATCAACCACATCGGCGACTGGGGCACCCAATTCGGAATGCTGATCGCATACTTGCGCGAAGTTCACCCCGAAGCCCTCACAACTGCTGACGCCCTAGACTTAGGAGATTTAGTCGCATTTTACCGCCAAGCAAAACAGCGCTTTGACACAGACGAAACCTTCAAAGAAACCGCCCGCCAAGAAGTAGTAAAACTGCAAGCAGGCGCCGAAGACACCCGCCGCGCTTGGAAATTGCTGTGCGATCAATCGCGCCGCGAATTCCAAGTAATCTACGACTTGCTCGATATCAAATTAACCGAACGCGGCGAATCGTTTTATAATCCTCTATTGCCCGGAGTAGTCGAAGATTTAACCAACTTAGGTTTGCTAGTAGAAAGTGACGGCGCGAAATGCGTTTTTGTAGACGGTTTCACCAACAAAGAAGGCGAACCACTGCCGCTAATTGTGCAGAAAACCGACGGCGGCTACAATTACGCCACAACAGATTTAGCAGCAGTGCGCTACCGCATCCAAAAAGACAATGCAAAGCGCATAATTTATGTCACCGATTCGGGACAAGCAAACCATTTTGCCCAAGTATTTGCAGTTGCGAGAAAAGCCGGTTGGATTCCTGATGATGTCGAAATTGTCCACATTCCCTTCGGTTTGGTATTGGGAGAAGACGGCAAAAAACTCAAAACTCGTTCTGGGGAAACAGTGCGGTTGCAGGATTTGTTAGATGAGGCGATCTTCCGCGCCACCAAAGATTTGGAAGAGAGATTGGAAGATGAGAAAAGACACGAAACTGAAGAGTTTATAGCTAACGTAGGTCGAGTAATTGGTTTGAGTGCGGTTAAGTATGCCGATTTAAGTCAAAACCGGGCGAGCAATTACACTTTTAGTTACGATAAGATGCTGGATTTGAAAGGAAATACAGCACCTTATATGCTCTATGTTTGCGCGCGCGTGCACGGAATTAGCCGCAAAGGTGAGATTGATTTCGAGAATTTAGATGCTAGTGCGAAAGTAATTTTGCAGTCGGATGCGGAGTTAGTTTTAGCCAAGCATTTATTGCAATTTAGTGAAGTGATAAATGCTGTTGAGGGTGATTTGTTGCCGAATCGGATTTGTCAGTATTTGTTTGAATTGAGTCAAAAATATAATCAATTTTACGAACAGTGTCAGGTGTTGAAATCTGAGGAACCGTTGCGGACTTCGCGGTTAATTTTGTGCGATTTGACCGCGAGGACTTTGAAGTTAGGTTTGGAGTTGTTGGGGATTAAGGTATTGGAAAGAATGTAAATTTTTAACTCTTGTGAAACAGGCAACATTCGAGGCGATGTAGGGGCGGGTTCGCTAACAATAATTGCCTGAAACCAACCATCTCGAAAACCCGCCCCGGCCTGATTACTAGAAAAAACGTTCATAATCATCGTGGTTTCCAATCCAAAACCATGTCACGGTATCTCCTTGTAAAATCCCCACTGCTCGATAGCCGCGCGTGATTCTCGCAGACCAGATATTTTCTTCCTGGTTGATGCACTTGAAGTGCAAAGATCGATGAAAGGGATTTTCCAGCCAGAAACGATAAGCTTTTCTAGCTTGCTCTTTTACTCTACTGTCAAGAGAATTGTATTTTTCCCAAAAGGAAGGAAGGGTGGCAGATTTCATAACTCATTAAGTTTCATTTCCTGTGCCTTTCCTTCAGCAATTTCTTGTTTTGCGCGTTGGGCAGCAGCCACAAGTTGCGGTTGCGTTTTCTTGAAAGATTCGTCCCATTGAAGCTCATCTTTTAAGTCTGCGATATACTCTTTCAAGTATTCTGCTACTTGCTGCTGTAAAGTTTCTGGGAGAGACTGCATCATCTCGATCGCTGCATCAATTTCTTCCCACAGTTCAGAAACCGGTACAGTCTCTCCTGTCATTGCTTCGTGCCATCCTTGAGGAAAACAGTCTTCTGCTGACTTCAGCGGTTCCTCATCCGCCAGAACAATAAGGCGAACTCGGCGATCGGCAAATTTGGCTGATTGGGCGAGAATTTCTTCCCACGTTCCCTCTAGTTCTAGTAGTTGTTTTGTCATTTTTTTCATGGAATTGTGACTAAGTTTATTTTAGCGTGTGAAGAAGTGCGATCGCCCCTTCCTGCGTCAAATGTCAGGCTAATGGAAGTATTTTTTGATTTGGCCACAGAGAGGATGTTATACTTATAGCTGTAAGATATTAAAATTAATACTAGATAGCCCTAATGCCTGAAAACATTAAGCCGATTCAAAAGATTCTGTTTGGTAGCCCAGGGACTGGAAAAAGCTACCAGATTCGGGAAATTGCTAGAGATAAATTAGGAATTCCATTGGATGACACTACTCACACTGTCAAGACAGTGTTTCATCCAGAGTACACTTATGCTGATTTTATGGGGAAATTGTTGCCCCTCACCCAAGGCAACTCAGTTATTTATAAATTTTATCCAGGGCATTTTATTCGCATTTTGGGAATGGCATACCAAGGTTTAATTGATGGCAGTAAAGACCATTACTTGCTCGTAATTGATGAATTAAATCGAGGAAATGCTGCCGCTATTTTTGGTACTGTATTTCAGTTGCTCGATCGGGAAAGTGATGGCTGGTCGAGTTATGAAGTCGATATTTCTGAAATGGAGTTAGTGGGCTTACTGGAAGCAATGAATCAGGAGCCAAGCATTGACACTAATGGAGTAATTTATGTCAAAGATGGAACAGGTAAAAAACCGTATAAAGATTTTTTTGAAAACAAAGAGATCGAAGTATTGCTATGGTCGGATGACCACAAAGTATGTAGCCTTCTACAGCAACGTCGAATTAATATTCCACCTAACTTGTCTATTCTCGCGACAATTAACACTTCGGATGAATCAATTTACTACCTTGACAGTGCCTTTAAGCGGCGGTGGGACTGGGAATATGTTCAGGCTCCAGTAAGAGACACATCTGTTCCAGAAAAATTGCGTGATGTGAAGTTAATAATTGAGGGTGAGGAAAAAGGAGCCTGGTCACAGTATATTGTGGGAATTAATGTATTGATTAAATCAAATCATCAGGTGATTCGGCGGATTGAAGATAAACAAATTGGTTGGTGGTTCATAAAACCAGAAGACAATCAAGTCGATCTTGAGCAAGTAAAAGATAAATTAATGTTTTATCTTTGGGATAGTGTATTTGCGAGAGATAAACGACCGATAGAGGAGTTTTTATCGAATTCAGATAATGCGGTAAAATTAACAGCATATTCAGACTTTCTAGATTTGATGCCAGAATTTATGAGGAAAGTAGGTGAGCTGGGTAAAAAATAGTTGTTTTAGGATTGGCCAATTATGATTAACTTCAATTCCTTAAAGTTAATAGTCCCCGATAATTACTCGTTTGTTGGCATTCAAAAGCAAGATGACGAACTGTACTTTTATCTACCTAAAGGGTTTGATGCTCGACTATCTGAGCTTGACACATTTGTCGCTAAACGAGATTTGTTTTTCCTACTATATAAAATTTTCGGCACTTTTAAAGAAATCTGTATTGAGAAAGGTTATATAGATGATATTGGTGAGTTGGGCACCCAGGATCGTGATGGTGTAATTAACAGTCATCGGGGTTCTGAAATCGAAGATGAGGAAGACGACTCAGAAAATATATTTTACTCAAAACTGGACATTATTACTCACTTTTTGAAGGCTTATGAGGAACCCAAAATTTTAGCCCTTGCTTATCGATTGGGCAAAAGTAACAAGTTTGATGTCAGCCAGATTCATAAATACTTACACCAAGCTGTGTATTTACCTAATCATGCAGCTTATGTCGATGAAATGCTCTTTCCACGACGAGTAATGCAGTTTGAATCTACTGATATTGTCACGATGTATTGCTATCTCTTTTGCGAGATTAAGCAGCAACTTGGAGAAGGGGTAAATGCTGAAATTACAGCATTAGCTGAGCGATTTCGTCAGCACCATCTCGGAAATCAAGACAGTCTTTTTGATGAACATAGTTATGAGCAGGTTTTAGATATACTCAAGGATGCCTTAGAAACAATTGACCATAACACACCCATAAAAGATGCTGATTATTGGCAGTATTACGAAGCAATCAAGTTATTTCTTTATGGCAATTGGCATCAAGCAGAAAATGGTGAAATTTGGGGAATTAAAAATTTTCATAGTGTCTGGGAGTCGATGTGTTTGACTCATCTAGTACAAATAGTCGATCCCTCATTGCTTCTGCACTTAGATGATCGCTATCTAAGTTCTAGAACCGTGGAAAGAGCAAAATCATCTGCTAAGCTTATTGACTTATCAAAGACTTTCAATATAAATGGTTCTTTACTGAAGCCCGATGCGCTCGTACTAACTTTGATTACCCATAAAATTAAGGGTGAGAAGACTTATAAAGTGTCTGCTGATAAGTGGGATGATAATTACTATAAAACCACAATAAATGGTATTATTAATGACTGGGGGAAAATTGCGAGAATTGGTTATATTGGTCAGATGCCGAGTATGCGAGATACTATGAGTCATCATACTATTAAAAAGTTACAGGAATTGTATCAGATTGATAAGTGGGGGTCTGTGATTATTGATACTCCGTTACCCCAAAATTTCTACTCATTTTGGGAAATTTCTTTTCCGCTTGATTCAGAATCTCTCCATAAGATGTATTACTTCAATCATTTCTTTTATTTGCCCATAAAAAAACAGATTATGGACTGGGATAGATTTAATAAAAAAATTCTTCAACCTTTGGGTATATTTTCTGGTCCTTTCTATCAAGGTCCCAGATCTGATGTTTTCAATGCTTCACTTTTTCGGGATAAAGATGTTGAGTGGATGAGAGAACAGTTTAATGATTTTATTCGACAATTTTTAAATCAAGATGAATGTTTTTGTGAAATAATCGATATCAAATACTTAGACACTAAATACTTCCGATATCCCAACAAAATTGAAGAAATTAAACGTAGAAGTATCCGTAAACAGTTTGTCTATGAGCACTTGCTTCAAAAGACTTTAGAGAAGAGAAAGGATCACTACAGTAATTTGAGTATTCGGAGTAGCTTTTGGCTCCCTAGCTACCTACCTGATGATTCAGAATTGTTACAAGATAGCGATCCTTTCATGGATGGCTACATTAAATTAAAAAAGGTGAATTTTAAGTTATTGGCTGAAACCTATTTCGCTTAAAGCCTTTTAGCTAATCTACAGCTTACACCACATTCATCTAAATACGATCGAGTACATTCAAAGCGAGCATTTACGGCTTTTTGTTCGGCTTTTTGTTAACAACCAAGCTCTCCAGAATGCCTTTAAACATTGTTACGACAATTTGGCGATCGTTATCTCTCACAAATATATCGTAATTGGGACTTGAGTTAATTTCAATCAACCAATATGCTCCGTTTTTATCTAGCGCGATGTCAAGCCCAGCATAATTAATCGCAATATCAGCAAAAACAGGTTTAACAAAATCTTCAATCTCAGACATGAGAGTGGGGTTAATTATATGTTTGGCTTTTGCACCTTCCCAGTGCAGCGGGCTTAAATTTCCCGCAAATTCAGCCTGAGATTTGTCTTTTTCGTACAGCAAAACTAGCTTTTCTTTGCAGCATACAGCCCGATATTCGTGGGCAATTTCGATATATTCTTGAGCTAGGGCCACATAGTCATAATCTTTGCTGTTGACGTTAAATATAATTTCTAGGGCTTCTTTAATTTGCTCTCTAGTTTCACACAAAAAAACATTGTTGCCACCAGCACCGCGATTTCTTTTGAGAATCACCGGGAAAGCGAATTTTTTGTTTACTTCTAAAACTATGGATTCAATATCTGGGAAAGTCAAATACTTTTTATACTTCTCCTCGCAGTGAGGCGAGACAAAACCGAGAGTTCTGGGAGTATTTATTTTGCCGTTTAATAATTGATAAGTATATTCTTTGTCTTTAAAAATCTCTGCTAGTGACGCGCTGTTAAATGGCGTCATGTAATTGACAAAATAATATTCTTCGCCGCCCTGTTTGAGTCTAATCAAGTTTTGGGAAGGATGCAGGATTTCGTAAGGGATATTTAATTTCTCACAAGCTGCCAGCAGGATTTCAATATTGGTTAGCATAAAATGTAACTTAATTAGAAATTAATTTTAAAGATTTGAGATTTGAGAATCGCTTCCAAATCTCAAACCTCAAATTAGATCGCACTTCTATCCAAACAATCGCTGCTGCCCGTTTGCCGCATCTTTCCCGGCATAAATCTCGCGCGTTCCCTTGGGAATATAAATCCAATCGAATTCTTGCAAGCGGTTTGTCAAATTGGAAATGCTCACTCCCAATTCATCCCTCATTTTGTATAAATGCGACCACTTTGTTAAATCGCGTCCCTGCCTTTTTTCCTCCAAAATACACCGAGGCATCAACAAACAGCTTGCAAAATATTGCGCTTGCCATTCGATCGACAAAACCTTATTATCCGCACTCGCGCCCCGACAAACAAACGGTTCCTCGACATCAGACGCCGTTTTTCCTTCATTCCCTAAGTTTAATTCCAACTGTTCCACAGTGCCGTCTGCTTCGTCTTGATTGACGTGTAGCACCCAGTGTCCGATTTCGTGGGCGATCGTCGATTCGATGAAACCCGGCGGTTTTTCCAGAATCTGTTCGTTGATTTCGATTAACCGCTGCTGCGGCAAAATCCTCGCCGCGATCGCACCTTCTTCATCCGGCTCAATGCACTCCCAAACTACGCCCAAATCCAGAAAATCAGCAACCGTTGTCGCATCAAAAGGCCATCTCGGAGCAAAATTTTGCGTTTTCTGCATCTGCATCAAGATGTCATTTGCCAAACGCTCGATCGTTTCTTTGGGATAGAAGCAATACGGCTTAAAAATACTCACTATGAGGGGCCTCTCTTACGCTTCAAAAGACTGTTTGAGCCAATCTGGATTTTCTTGCATCCGGCGGAAAAGAGCCTGCATTTCCTTCGGATTCTGCTTCAGCAGCGCTTCGTACTGCTGCGGCAGCCTCCCCGCCAAGAAAATCAATTCCTCTTCGTTTATGTCTAGATTTCGCGCTAATGCTCGGATTACCTCCTCTTTTGGCGCATAATCCGCTCGATCGTTCTCCAACTTCGACAAATAAGTAAAATCCACACTTAGCATAGCTGCTAGCTCACGTTGTGAGTAAGCTTTGTCCTTGCGAGCTTGACGGATCAGTCTTCCAAATGTTTGTTCCACGGTTTTTTGCCTCCTGACAAGCATTCTAGCCTGTTTTGATGAAAAGTTCAACAAAATACTTGACGGGAAAATCAACCCGCGCTACCATGAAGTTAGTTGACGATTTAATCAACCCGTAAACCCGGACTGGTAGAGTTAAGGGTGCAAATTAGCCTAGCTCACACGCTACATATAGCGTCGTCAACTTCAGAGGAGTGAGAAGCGCTGGGCGTCAAAACGCTTGTACGCAGCAAATAAGGAGGAGCAGATCGCAAATGCTGAGAACCTGGACAGACACGCATTACAAGCTCGAAGACGATGACTGGCTATACATCGCCACCCACGAAGAACAAAGCTCAGCCTCCCTGGTTTGTCCCGGCTACGCGCGGGATGGCGAAGGCTTCAGCATCCACTTCACCCCAGCGCACCTAGAAACGTTAGAGCATTTGCTCGCCGCGCTGCGGATTATCAAAGCTCAACAAGAGGCGATGCTTGAGTATACCTATCCAGAACCAAAAGCAACAACACATCTCATTCGGTAATCGAAGTTCGGCCACGAGCAATGTACGAGATTTAACGGATTACCAATTCCCCGTAAAGCAGCAATAAATAACTAAGGAAAAACCAACAATGACTACTAAAACACAAGAAAGACCTACATTTTCAGTATTTGGTGCCAAACCGAGCAATGCTTTGCTAGTACCAGAAATCCCGATCGCAGTCCGTAATAATTGCCAAAGTGGCCAATGGGCGATCGGCGACACCGACTACGGTTCAAAATGCTCAATGACAATCCTCAAATTCTCCAAATTCTTCGGCTCCCTCGGTCAAACTTCCCACACACTATGGGGTCAACTGTGGTTTGTCGCAGAAACCGGCGAATTGCCACAAGGAGTAGTCATGGTGACATACATCAAAAACCGCAGTTTGAGCGATTTTAACGGCTTAGTTGCCTCAGTTCAATCTCGCGGAGTAGAGCCTGCTACAGGTATTTTCATTCCCGAGTTTACCCAGCATTCCGGCGAAAAACCAGACGACAGCGGATTCGTTAAACCAATCAATTATTACAGTTTAAAATGGTCGTGGATGGAGCGTAGCAACTGGGCAATTATCGACCAAGCAGCAGCAATTTTGTCAGATTCTAGCAATCAATCGCGGATGATTGACTTAGAAGGAACGCGGCAAATGGTGTGTTTGGATAATGTCCCTCCCCAGGAAGTTGCGCGCTTGATGGCTGCTCATACTAAGGGTGAAAGTGATGCTATTGCTTTGAATTCTAACAGCGCTATGTCGTTGTCGCCAGCGGAAGACAAATCAACTGCTGACTTGTTCTAATTCTGTTGTAAAGGCGCGATTTAATCGCGCCTTTACCATAACTGTTACAACAGAGTGAAATGAAGAAATTAACCAAGCTGAAAACCCAACAAAACCTGCAAGAAAGCCGTTTGAGAGAGAATTTTGAGCTGCTCGACCAAATTCGGGCAGACGCAGTTAACGACATCGAAAGTCTCACCGAAGACTTCCAGCACATGACTTTAGTTGCCGAATCAGTCCAGCGGAATTACCGAGCTTTGTTAGCCGAAAATCAATTGCTAAAAGGCACACTTTTAAGTATAATTGATGAGTGCGGCTGCTGGGAAGGAAATCGGTGCGATCGCTGCTGGAAACTTCTAAAAATTCTAGCCAGCGATAATTCAGAAGAAAAACCCGACGCAGCCAGAAAATACCGCTCCATTCTCAGCAAACTCCGCAACTTAGAATAACTGAGAAAGTCTCACTCAAAAGCCTCGGAAAGTTATAATCAGGAGAAGCAAAAATTATGACAATAGCAACGGCCAAGGATAGCAAAGCCCAAATTTTGCAAAGCTTTCAGCAGATTTTAGCCGACAAAAAAAAGATCGAATCCAAAGTAGAAACCAAAGAACAGTCAGCCGAAAAAGCCAAAAATAAACAAGTCCTCGAACTCGCCTCCACCTACACAATTGACAGCATCGTCAAAGGCTTGGCAGACTTGCAATTAGATTTCGGCAGCATCACCAGCGGACTTTCCGAAAAACTGAAGGCGGAATCTTCAAAATTAGACGAATTAAAACGCGCGATCGAAATTGAAGCCGCACAATTGCAAGAGTTGCAGCAAATCAGAGTTGTAGCAGACGCCCTCCACATTTTAACTCAAGAGCACCGAGAAAAACTGACCCTGCTCGAACAAAACAGCGCCAACCAGCGCGAACTTATCGAAAAAGACACCACCCAAAAACGTAAAATTTGGGAAAAAGAACAGCAAGATTTTGATGCAGCAGTTCAAGAAAAAACTGCACTCCTAACTAAAAAGCGTCAGGAAGAAACAGCCGATTACCAATACGAATTAGAACGCACCCGCAAAATCGAAACTGACGAATACGAAGAAACGAAGCGCAAACTAGAACGGGACTTGCAGCAATCTACTCGCGAAAAAGAGAAAAATTGGACACAGCGCGAAAAAGTCCTCAACGACAATCAAGCGGAGTTTGAAGAGAATCAAAGAAAAGTCGCCGGATTTGAAGAAGAACTCAAACAGGCTTATGTTAAAGCCAAAGAAGAAGCAATTCAAGAAGTTTCCCGCGAAGCTAAAGTCAAGGCAGATTTAGTGGAAAAAGAATGGGAAGGCACTAAGCAGGGATATGAATTGAAAGTGCAATCTCTACAGCAGACAATTGAGCGACAAACCGAACAAATCACCGAAATCTCTGCACAATTGCAAGCGACGATGAAGCAAGCGCAAGACTTGGCCATGAAAGCTTTTGCTACCAAAGCTTAAGGTTTGTCGCTCAATTTTTGATAATAATCGGCGGTTTCAACCGCTTCTTGTCAAACAAAGTCCGCCGATGCGGACTAACAAAGTTAGGAGATGAAAGCGATGGCGAGAATGAATGACAAAAATACGAAGGCTGAAATATTAGAAGCTTATAAACAGTTGGAACAAGAAAAAAATGCACTGGATTCGCAACTGAAGCAGCTTAACAACGATAAATCTGCCAATATTGATCGACCAGAGATCGCAGTCCAAGAACTAGCAATAGCGGAAGCAAGAAAAGCAATGGCTTTAACTGAAAGCAAACAAAAAATGCAGGGGACGATCGACAATTTAATCTTACTGCAATTTGGCTTCGGTGCCGCTGTCAGCGAACTGTCGGAAAAACTAACAACAGAAGCGTCTAAACTGGGGGAATTGCAGCGAACTGTCGGCGACGAAATCCAACAACTGCAAGAGTTGCATAGTTTAGAAGATGTTGCAGAAGATACGCTGGACACTTTAATCCAACAATACGAAGAAAGCGCCAAAACATTTAGTGCGGAACTCAGCGAACAGCGCGAAACTGTTGAACAGGAATTGTGGGAACGCCGGCAAGCTTGGGAAAAAGAGCAGGAACTGCAAAAGTTGGCAGTTAAAGAACGCAATGAGAACCACCAAAAAGCTCGCCAGCGGGATGAGGAGTTGTATGCTTACGATTTGAATCTTCAGCGAAATCTCGACATCGAAGAATACCAACAGCGCCAGAAAAGACTGTATCAAGAAATCGAAGAGTTTCAGCAAGAACAGGAGAAACAGTGGGCGGAACGCGAAAAATCTATTTCGGAACGGGAAAAACTTTATGCTGAGGTTAAAGCTAAGGTAGAAGCTTTCCCGAAAGAACTGGAAGCTAATATCAAGAACGGGAAAGATAACGGCCGCAATATTGGCAATTACCAAGCTAAAGTTAAGGCTGATTTGTCTGCTAAAGATATCGAAGGGCAAAAGCAAAATTATGAGCTGCAAATTCAAGGGATGTTGCAGACAATTCAAAATCAAGATGCGCGCCTTGCTAGCTTGTCGAAACAACTGGATTCTGCTTTGAAACAGGTTCAAGATTTGGCGGTGAAGGCGATTGAGGGAGCATCCAATTTGAGTTCTTTGCAAGCAGTCAGGGAAATTGCGATCGAACAAGCGAAGACTCAGCAGAAAAATAAGTAATCCGTAGCGCTTTTAGGAGCTAATTAGCTTGCTTTAGATACCCGATTTCTTGAAGAAGTCGGGTATCTGGGTATTGAAGGGAGAGATTTTTGCGATCGCCCGCGAACTGTGCAAAAATATAAGTATTTAGGAATAGGACAACTGCTATGCTTGATACTGACAACTTCGATCCGCGCGAGATTCCTATATATTCTATCCCTCAAGCAGCGCAATATCTCCGGCTGCCGAAGGATAGGTTGCGATCTTGGGTTGGTGTCTGGTCCTCGAAAACAAAAGCGGACAAGCGCTTCTTTGAGCCACTGATTAAGTTACCTAACCCCAAAAATTTTGAACTGCTTCCCCAGTCCAAAACTACATTACTTTCTTTCATAAATTTGGTAGAGGCTCATGTCTTGATTGCCATTTTTAAGGCTACTGGCTTCTCCCGAAAACAACTTAGCACTGCACTCGACTACATCAACGATTATCTTTCGACTCCTCAATTATATGCTGGAAAGGAGTTTGAACGCAAGGTAAGAAATCTTTTATTTGAGAGATTCGGACAGAAGCTTGCAGCATCGGACAGGGAACAGGAAGCAAAACAGATTCTAAACACTTATTTCGATCGCATTGTACGAGATGAAGCTGGATTACCCCTCAAACTCTACCCTTTCACGAAGCTACCAGGTTCCGACGAACCTAAAACAGTGATGATTGACCCCAGAATCTCCTTTGGCCGCCCAGTTTTAGCTGGAACTGGCATTCCCACAGCTATACTGGCGGAACGTTACAAAGCTGGGGATTCCATCGATGAACTTGCCGAAGACTACAATTGCAATCGGCTCCAAATTGAGGAAGGTATTCGCTGCGAACTTCAGCTAGTAGCAGCATGAATGAGATATTTTTCATAGACAGATGTTTAGGAAAGAAACTGGCAGATTCACTACGAAATGTGGGGGCTACAGTAGAAATTCACGACGATCATTTTAGTCAAGATATCAATGATGAGGATTGGCTGAGGATAGTTGGAGAGCGCAATTGGGTGGTATTAACAAAGGACAAGAAAATCGCTAGCCGTCTTTTGGAGTTATTAGCCGTGGCTCAAGGCAATGTACGGCTTTTTGCATTTGTGGACGGCAATGTTCGTGGAGATGTAGTGGCACAAGCTTTTGTAAAGGCCTTAGAAAATATGCAAAAATTTATTCGGGGGAATCCAGCTCCTTTCATCGCTAAGGTGTACCAGTCGGGTGTGGTAAAGCCCTGCAAGAACCAAAAAGAACTTTTGAGAATGCTCCC
This sequence comes from Microcoleus sp. S13_C5, assembly GCF_036700845.1. NCBI lineage: Bacteria > Bacillati > Cyanobacteriota > Cyanophyceae > Oscillatoriales > Microcoleaceae > Microcoleus > Microcoleus sp. S13_C5. The sequence continues at coordinate 8,028 of NZ_JAUBPR010000042.1, read as the reverse complement.
TAAAACCAGTGAGTAAATCATCCCAAATCAATCTCCCTTAGTCCAGTTTTCCAACTGTCCACTCGCTGCGAGTCTTCCTTGAGCCTTAAACCCTATCTACAGCGTTATAGTTTTTAGTGAAAAGTTCGATCGCACTGTTCACTTATCGAAACTGTCCCTTCCTCTCCTGACCGCTTCAGTCGCACTCTCTATGCTTTAAGTTAATCAACCAAAAGATATATTTGATCTAGAGGCACTATGCAGAAACAAATCCTACGTCAAAAAGATACTAATGCTTGGATACTTCAGTGCTGGGTTTCTTTTATTGTTGCCCTTTCCGCAACTACTGTAGGTATCATTTATTTACAGGTAGACCCATGGCAGAAAGCTTTTATGGGTATGGGTTTAACTTTTTCAGTCGGCTCGTCTTTTACTTTAGCAAAAACCATTCGCGATAACAACGAGGCAACAACATTAACTGCCAGAATCGACGAAGCTAGAGTTGAGAAAATTCTCGCTGAGCACCATCCTTTGAAATAAATTTCACTATACAATGTATACAAAAAACAGCCCGCGCGGGCTGTTTTTGTTGTTTGAGCCACAGGTTTCAAGCTGCGGATGGGAATTGGGGATTTCAATGGCTACCTTTGAACTTACGATCGCGCAACTTATTCTTTTGTCGCTGGCGAATACCGGCCTTAACCATCGCAAAATCCACCGGAAAACCAACGACAGGAATCACCTGATCCTTGCGTTCTTCTTCCAGATTCTTGAGTTCGGTGTAATCAACCCAGTGAATGCAATTCACCGGACAAGTGTCGATCGCCTCAGCAATCAACTCTTCAGAATCCCCGTCTTGTCGAACTACGCGCGATCGACCGTAATCCGGCTCAATATAAAAAGTATTGCGAGCAACGTGAGCGCAGTGCTTGCAGCCAATGCAGGTAATCTCATCAACATAGACACCTTTTTGGCGCAACACACCGCCCAATTCCGGTTCCAAACCAGAGCGATCGGGCGCATCCCGCAAAAACCCCCCCAACTCCGGCTCTAAACCAGAGCGATCAATTGCTGTATCTATTCCGAGTCCAGAAAGCTCAGACATTTAGACCCCCACAATAGTAAATAAGTCCGCGCAGGCGGACTTTGATGACACAAGATTGCAAAAATCTCGAAAAATTATTAAGCGCACCAGCGTTGCACCACCAAGCGGAGCGAACCGTCTTGATTTTGCTTTTGCTCAGAAATTTGGAAACCCTGCTTAGCGCTTTCATTCACGACAGTATGGTAAGCGTAGCGCTGAGTCACCTTATTCAGAAAACGGTCTACAGACCAAGCTTGCTGCCAAAACTGCAAGTCAGCCACTAATTCATACTCAGTCCCGTTCCAGCTAAAACCTACGTCGTAGCCGTTTTTTTGCTCAATCACGACCTCAGCGGTGCTGGTTAGGCCGCGATAGCCCCGCACCTCTGTCGGGCCCGACTTCCAGTCGATACCCAAGTCAGTTAAAGCAGCTTCCAAAGAATTCAAATTGCGGATCTGGGTCTTAATTTGGCTAAAATGTGACATGGTGGTTCCAAAAAAACTTAAGTGAACTCAACAAAAAAAATTACCAATCGCTAAAAGCCACTTGGGCCGTCGCTTCGGCTGACTGATGCAGCGCTTGCGTGAAATATTCAGATGTTGACTCTTGGTGAAGCACCACGCCGAGCTGAGCTTCAATTGCAGCCGTTACCTCAGCACAGGAAGCACCGACAATGCCGGTGACCGTTTCCTGTACGCGGCCATCTGGATAGATCACAAACTCTAGTGTTTCCATAATGCGGGCTGACTGAATAGGAATATTGAGAACAGACACCGACACCAGCAAGCCAGGGACGATGCCTCCTGAAGTAGCTTCTTGAGAGTTGGCTGACTGACAAAGCGCTATATCAATTTTGACGAATTGATAGGTTTTGAGTCACAACTTAACAGAACTTATTAATAGGTAGAAGCAATACATCAGTTGTATGTAAAGTTTCGCGTAGATCGTGACATCAGTCAAGTCATACATGAGTCGCGAATATTAGCAACGGCTATTTGGGATTGATCCTCGGGGAGGGAGGATGGATCGCGAGATAGTAGACCGAGGGTAAGGTTCCCTGTGCTTCGCCCTAAAGATAGTAAGCTGTTGGGCCTCTAAATTTTATTTTTCGGGCGGGCGGGACACCCCAGAATAATTTTATCGAAAGTGACGGTAAAACTTAGATGCCTCTGGGCTGATCTTTGCGTAAGTTTTGTAAACGTAAAATACGATCGCGCTTTAGATACCAAGTTCTTAAAAAAGTCGGGGTTCTGGGTATTCTGTTTATACTACGTAATTCCTTATCTATCCGGTTCAATTAATAATTCTGGCTTATCAATGTCTTGAGTCTAAAATCGATAAAATTACGCAGGATTATCTAAGCAAGAGAGAAAAACAGGCTTTAACGATTGGAGTAGTTGAGCAAGGGCATCATTACATCAAAGAATTTGGCAAGCTCAGCGACACCGTTTCGGCTATTCCTAAATGCTGGTAAAATTTACGAAATCGCTTCCGTAACTAAACTATTTACAGAAACAGTTCTAGCTAAATTAGTGAATGATAGCAAGGATGATTTCTCAGTAGATGAAATAGGGATAACGATATTAATGTAACTAGCTTCGCCGTAGCGCCAGCTAATACATGGAGAACCTATGTAAAAAATAGTTGAATGCGTTATCGGTAGGGGTTAAGGTGCGTAATGCACACCCTACAGAATTAGTTTGTGAGTAAGTCCTATTACCATAAAATCCTAATTACTATTCTCTAAGATAAAGAGTATTCAAATTGATTGATAATTGTTGCGGCAACCGTAACCCTTCTTTTAAGCAACCTGTGCCATGACCTGCTGCAGCGGAATCTTTACTACAAACTCAGTGCCCTTCTCCAGAGTGGAATTACACTCAATCTTGCCGCCGTGTTTTTCAGTGACGATTTGATGACTGATCGAGAGTCCCAAACCAGTGCCTTTGCCCACGGGTTTGGTGGTGAAGAACGGATCGAATAGTTTAGAGCGAATGAGTTCCGGGATACCGACTCCATTATCGGCAATGCTAATGGCGATCGAGTTAGCACTACTGATCGAGGTGCTGATGATAATAGTAGGTTGTGGGTTATCCCTGGCACCTGATGTCTGCAAGGCATCGATCGCATTACTGAGGATATTCATGAATACCTGGTTGAGTAGACTGGGGTGGCATTCGACCTCCGGTAATTGCCCGTAGTTTTTGATGACTTGGATGGCAGGAAAATCGGGTCTGGCTTTCAGGCGGTGTTGCAAAATCAACAGAGTGCTGTCGATACCTGCATGGATATCAACGGGTTTGCAGTCCGCTTCATCAAGGCGGGAGAAGTTGCACAGGGAGAGCACCAGTTGGCGAATCCGATCGCTCCCCATTTTCATCGAACCCAGCATCTTCCAAAAATCCTCTTGCAAAAATTCCAGATCCAGGTATTCTGCCCGCTCTCGGATTTCTGCTACCGGATTGGGATAGTGCTTCTGGTACAGTTGCACCAAGTCCAGCAGCTCCTGAGTGTATTGTTTGACATAGTTCAGGTTGCCTTGAATGAAATTCACCGGGTTGTTGATTTCGTGTGCCACTCCCGCCACCAATTGGGCTAGGGCAGACATTTTTTCACCTTGCACTAGATGCACTTGGGCTTGCTTGAAACTTTCTAAGGCCTGGTTGAGTTCGTTGGTGCGCTGTTCCATGATCCGGGTGGCATTCCGCAGTTGGAGATGCACCCGAATCCGTGCCAAGACTTCTTCATGCTGAATCGGCTTGGTAATGTAGTCTACAGCACCCAGGCTCAGCCCTTTGACCTGATCCACCGAGTCGGAGAGGGCGGTCATGAAAATAACTGGAATATCGCGAGTGGCCGGATTAGCTTTGAGCCGCTGACAAGTCTCAAAGCCATCGATCCCTGGCATCATCACATCCAGCAAAATCAAATTTGGCTCAGACGATTGCACTCGTTGCAGGGCAGTTTCACCATTTTTGGCGATCGCCACCCGGTAGCCCTGTTCGCTCAACACATCAAACAATACTTGCAGATTGGTTGGGGTATCATCTACTACTAAGATCGTGTTTTCTTGAGACATAGAATAGACTGACATTAGCAAACTCCTAAACGTATTGAAGGGATGAATTGTTCATGGTGGATCGATATTAAGTGGCTAAACCTGTGGCTCGATTAGACGCAGAATGGCTTCCTCATCAAACTGTTGACTCAGTTCTAAAACTCGGTTCGCAAAGGCAATATATTCCGGCGTTAATTGCTTCAAGCGATGGGCTTCCTGCTGGATATCGGTCATAAAACCACCCTGAGCGGCAGCATAGAGGGTTGCCAGTTCAGCAGCAGGCGGTATTATCATGCTAACCTCATCGGCGTTGCTGACAGCGGGTTGAGTCGCCTCTGTTTCAGTTTCGTAAATCCACTGCAATTCTAGATATCGCTGCAATTCGGCAAGCAACCCAGTAAACTCGATCGGTTTAGGGAAAAAGCTATTGCACCCTGCATCCAGACTTTCCTGTATATCCACCTGAGACAGAGTAGCAGGGGAGGCAATGATCGGAGTTTGGGCAAAGTCTGGCAATTGCCGCAGGCGACGGGTCATTTCTAGGCCATCCATAATCGCCATATGTACATCGGTAATAATCAAGTCGGGTCGCGTCTGGATAGTGGTATCCAAACCTGCCTGCCCATTATCAGCTTCTGTCAGCTTGAAGCCTAGCGGTTCCAACATATTCACTGCCACCAGACGGTTTTCTTCGCGATCGTCAATGACCAGAATTTTGCGTCGTTCGCCCTGATAGCCAATAACCTTGTGGTTGGCGATCGCATTTTGTGTTGTCCAATCCGATGCTGGAAGCAAGTCGATCTCAAACCAGAAACTGCTGCCCTGCCCCATCACACTCTCGACGTGAATTTCGCTGCCCATCTTCTCGATGATTTGTTGACCGATGGCAAGTCCTAGTCCAGTACCTTCGATGTTGCGATCGCGTTTCCCGGCCTGCTCAAAGGGTAAGAAAATCGTGGATAGTTTGTCTGGGGCAATGCCAATGCCAGTGTCTTTAATTAGGAAGCGAATTCTTGAAAGTTTTGAGTTTTGAGTTTTGAGTTCTGAAGTTGAGTCTTCTGACTCCACCGCTTCTACCCGAAACGTGACGGTACCAAAATCGGTAAATTTGACCGCATTGCTGAGCAGGTTGAGCAACACTTGCCGCAGGCGTTTGTCGTCAGCATGGACGGCAGTGGGAAGGTTGCTGGCGGGCTGGTAATGAAACTCCACGCCTTTTTGCACTGCCTTGACGCGGCAAATATCCACAGTAGAAGAGAGGAAGTTAGCCAGATGGAAATCCTGGGGATAGAGTTCCATCTTTTGCACTTCCAGCTTGGACAGATCCAGAATATCGTTGATCAGGGTGAGTAAATGGGTACCGCATTGATAAATCACCCCCAATCCTTTCATCTGCTTGGCTGTGGTGGCGGGGTCGCGCTGGAGGATTTGGGTATAGCCGAGGATGCCGTTGAGGGGGGTGCGGAGTTCGTGGTTCATGTTGGCAAGAAACTCGCTTTTGGTGCGGTTGGCAACTTCGGCAGCTTCTTTTGCCCGCAATATCTCTAGTTCTACGGACTTGCGATCGCTAGTATCGTGGCACACAACAACTCCCCCTTTCAATGCACCACTGGCATCTTTGAGCGGTCTGCTACTAACAGTCATCCAGACGCCCTGTTGGGCTTTGCTATGCCGGCTAAAAAGTTCCATATTGTCTACCTGCTCACCCCGAACAGCCCGCACTAAGGGAATTTGCTCCGCTAGGATCGGAGTTGCCCCATCGGCATGAAACAGTCCATATTGCTCCGACCATTCTTCCGGCTGGCTGTCGTTTATTTTGCCAAACATCTGCTCGGCAGCGGGGTTAAACAGCAGCAATCGACCATTTTCATCGGCAACGAGCACGGCATCGCTCATGCTGTTGAGGATTAGTTGTAACAGGCTAGTCTGGTTTTGAAACGTCTGGTTACTTTGCTGAAGGTCGGTTTCGGCTTGATTCCGCTTCAGGATTTCATGGCAAATCAGGCGGTAAGTCCACAGAATAATTCCTAGGTTGAGGGCGATGCCCACCAGAAATGCCATCATTGCCAGAAGGGTTGTGTGGATGGCAGCTTGCTGTTTCTGCCGCCACGCTACAGTTTCCATCGCTTCGATCGGCTGGGTCAGCAACGTAATCTCATCGAGCAGTCGTGGGGGGGTGCGATCGATCGCCGCCGCCAGCCCTTTGGTGTCCCGGAGCTCCACGCCCTGCCGCAGTTCCTCCAGGCGACGCAGGATAAATTCTTCCAGGCGCTTGGTAGCTGCCTGTTGGCGGGGAGCGTTCTTTAGCAAGCTTTGCAATTGTCGCAATTCTTGATCGACATCGAGTGTCCGAAGCCCAAATTTCCTGAAGTCATTTTTGTTTTGGGTGAGCAGGTATTGCCGCTGCATCTTTTCAGCATCTTGAAATGCACTGGTCAACGCTTTCAAACTATTGAGCGCTTTCAGATGTTCGGCGATCAGGCGGTTAGTTTCTAAGGTGCGGTTAGCGCTCCAAAATGCGATTCCACTCACTGCTAATGCCAGGAAAGTGGCTGCTCCCAGGCTCCCGGCAACGGTTTTGAGAAAGTGAGATTGTTGTTTCATCATGTCTGTCTTGTGCTTAGTTTCGTCGATCTAAGACCGCAGAGGGCGGAGTCCAAATTTTTGAAAGACTGCCATTGCCCGATCGGTGCTTAAAAAGTCCAGATACGCCTGCATTTCCTGGAGATGGGGAGAGGTTTTAACCACAGCGGCACCGGAGCGAATTGGCTTATAGAGGTCGGGCGATACGGTGGCTAACACCTTGACCTTGCCAAAGGCTTTGGCTTCTGGCAGAAAGGTAATGCCCACGTCTGCCTCTCCCTGCTCGACGGCTCGCAAGACTTCCCGCACATCCACCTTTGCCCAGACTGCCTTGGACTGCACTGCCTGAAGGATGCCTAACCGACTCAGAATGGCGTGGGTATAATTGCCAAGCGACAGGTCTTTGTTGCCTATTGCCACCGTTTTGAGGCGATCGCTCGCTAACTCGTGCAAATCAGTCAGTTGCACCGCAGAATCAGCCGCAGCAATCACCACAATATCGGTGGTCACTAACTCCCGACGGCTTTCGGGCAGAATTAGCCATTGGGCTTGCAACGCATCCAGCGGTGCAATATCAGCGAACCAAACCCCATCAAAAGGTTCTCCCTGGTCAAGGGCTGCCCGGATTAAGGCAGTGCCGGCAAATGTCGGATTCAACCAGATATGGGGGTGTTCCTGCTGATAGAGTCGATCGATTTCCTCCACGGCAGTGCGAACCATGCCTGACGCAGCCAAATTGAGCGTCACCGCCTGGATTTGGGGTGGGGAGGAGCAACTACCCAGCCAGAGGGTGAGTGTCAAGGAGAGAAAGCACAATGTCAGCCATCGGAGGAGTTTCATGTCAGGTTTTGTGAGATTTCAGTTTCTAAGCCTTGGATGGGGCTGTAAATGTCGGAACAGTCACTACAGCGACTCTCGGTTGTCTTTAATATAAAGTCTTTAATATAATTTCTTGGCAATGATAAAAACCATTCCATTAATCATCTCGTTCTGAAGTACCTGTAAACCTATTTCAGATAGCCGATCGCACAACCAATATTTATTGAGCCGCAGTTTTTGGTAAGAACTGGCACTGAATGACCACCCATCGCCCTGTTTTTGATAGAGTAAGTCATGGACTGCTACGCTGTTTTCCTGATACTCCAAGAAACAAGTGAGGATTGTACATTCATCACTTTGTACAGGAATAAAACGCTGATTTCCATGAAGCTCTGCTGAAACATAATCGCGGAAAGTTAAAATCAACATGGCTCTCCTGAAGTTGCGGTGATATTTTTATCTAATTAGAAAAGCAAGCTAATACGCGTTCTCGAAAATTATCAAA